>JADZBT010000191.1 GCA_020851915.1 Alphaproteobacteria bacterium
CCCCCCGGGTTTACCGGAGATATTTCTCAAGGGTTGCCGACCACCATGGCCGGTTCTTCTGTCTGCCGCTGATAGTATAGATTCTCGAACTCGATCGGTGGGATGTCGCCGATCGGTTCGAGCAGTCTCACCATGTTGAACCAGTCCACCCACTCGAACGTCTGATACTCGACATGGTCGATGCCCTTCCAAGGCCCCTCGTGATAGATCAGCTCCGTCTTATAAAGCCCGATGATCGTCTCGACAAGTGCATTGTCGCAGGAGTCGCCTACGCTTCCGAGCGAGGGCATGATCCCGGCTTCGGCCAAGCGCTCGGTGTAACGGATCGACAGGTATTGCACGCCCCGGTCACTATGATGGATGAGACCATCTCTGAACGGTCGGTCATGTAGCGCCTGCTCCAGGGCGTCCAACGGAAGATCGTTCCGCAACGACCGGGATACACGTCAGCCCACGATCATCCGGGAGAACGCGTCTATGACGAAAGCCACGTATACGAAGCCCGTCCATGTCGAAACGTAGGTAAAGTCAGCCACCCAGAGCTGGTTGGGGCGTGTCGCCGTAAAGTCGCGCTGAACCAGATCAAGCGGCCTCGGAGATCTCTCATCAGGGAGCGTCGTCCGAACCTGCGGCGGCGCACTACACCGCGCAAACCCATCTTGCGCATCAGCCGCTCAACCGTACAGCGCGCGACTCTTATGCCCTCATGATTGAGCTGCAGCCACACCTTACGGGCACCGTACACCCGACGGTTAGACCGCCAGACCCGATCAATCTCACCGGTAAGCCAGGCGTCCCGAACCACTCTCGCCTGTCTAACCCACTTCCGTGGCGTCTCCGGCGAACAGCCGATCTTGCTCGAAATCGACACTATCGCCGACCACTCCGAACCGTACTCCCCGGTGTTCTCAAGAACGAGCCGCACAGCCCGCTCTCGCACCTCTTGCGGATACCTGCTCTGTCTTGCCATGGCCCCAGCCTCTCAACTTATGGAGCCTCCGGCAACCCCGGGGCGATCCAATATGGCGGTCCCACGGGGATACGAAGTCCCCCGGGGACCGGCCGTGAGAGCTTGATGAGTATAGTGGGCGCCTGCGATCACGGCGCAGTGCAGCGACGACAATCGTTGCTGAAGGCAACGACTAAAACTGAGTCGCATTTCACAGGGTGTCGTCTCTGCACTGCTGCTACTTGCCGAAGGCAAGTGGCGGTCCCACGGGGAATCGAACCCCGGTTTGATGGCTGAGAA
>JADZBT010000019.1 GCA_020851915.1 Alphaproteobacteria bacterium
CGGCGAGAGGAACAGGTTCTTCGCGAGCTGCTGCGTAATTGTGCTGCCGCCCTGCACCACATGACCTGCGCGCAGATTGATGAACATGGCGCGCGCGATCCCCAGCGGGTCGATGCCGAAATGATCGTAGAAACGCCGATCCTCGGTGGCGATGACCGCCTCGATGAGATGCGGTGGCATTTCCGACACGCTCAAATACTGGCCATAGATGTCGCCGTAGGTGGCGATGGTTTCGCCATCTTCGGAAAGCACCGTGATGGCGGGCTGTTTCTCGCTTTTGCCGAGGGTGTCGATGTCGGGCAGGTCGTAGCCGTAAAAGACCAGCAATGCGGCCAGCACGACCCCGCTCCACAGGGAAAGCGTCAACAGGAGGCTGAATATCCCCCAGCGCTGTCCTCGGGGCTTTTTGGTCACCGGGCGGCGTTTCTTCGGCGAACCCTTGCCCGTGCGCGATCTTTTCGGAGAAATTTTGCCGGAGGGCGCCATGGGGAGAAAAATCTCTTAAACGGTTGCGTTGGCGGCATCTTATAATAGAATCCCCCCACAATCCACTGTTTGACGGAAAGGAACCGGCGGTGTCCACAGACGCACAATTTGCCTCACGCGCGGAGTCTGCCCTCACGGCGCTCGCCGACGCGGTGGAGGAGGCCGATGCCGACGCGCTGTTCGACGTCGATTATCAGGAGGGTGTACTGACGCTGGTCTATACGTCGGGCGCGACCTACGTCATCAACAAGCACACGGCGTCGGGAAAGATATGGATGTCGTCGCCGGTGAGCGGCGCGCATTATTTCGTGTATGACGACGCGGCGCAGCGGTGGAAAGAAGACACTGAGGCGCTGGAGTCGCTGTTGGCCGCAGAACTTAAAACCCTCGCCGGAATCCATATCCGGGTATAAAGGAATCCATGCGCGAGCAACCCAAGAGTTATGCTACCCCCGGCAAGAGCGATCGCCCCGGCAGTTCCGACGTCCGCAGCCTGCGCTCCATGCTGCGCTATCTTCGGCCCTATCGCTGGGCGGTGCTGGGTGCGTTCTTCGCGCTGCTGTTCACGGCGGGATCGATACTGGGTATCGTGGAGGGCATACGCACCCTTATCGATGAAGGGTTAAGCAAGGGCAACGGCCATCTGCTCGACCGCGCGTTCCTCATACTGCTGGGCATCACCTTTGCGCTTTCGCTGGCGGCGTATGCGCGCATCTATCTGGTGTCGTGGATCGGTGAGCATGTGGTGGCAGACCTCCGTCGTGATGTCTACGCGCAGGTGATGAAGCTCTCTCCCGCATTTTTTGAAGTCACCCGCACCGGCGAGATACTCTCACGCCTGATGGCAGACACCATGCTGCTGCAAACGGTGATGGGCAGCACCGTGGCCATCGCGCTGCGTAACCTGCTGCTGCTGGTCGCGGGATTCATCGCGCTGGTCATCACCAGTGCAAAACTCACGGCCTATGTGTTTCTGGTCGTGCCGGCGGTGGTCGTGCCGATATTGCTGGTCGGTCGTCGCGTGCGGCTGCTGTCGCGGCAGGCGCAGGATCGCATGGCCGACATGAGCGCGCATATCGAGGAGACCGTCGGCGGCATACGCACGGTGCAGGCCTTCTGTCTGGAAGCGCGTGAGAGTGCCCGCTTCACGCAGCGCGCCACGGATGTGCTGGCGGCTGCGGTGCGCCACGCGCGCAGCCGCGCGATGCTGGCCTCGATGGTCATCGCCATGGTGTTCGGCGCGGTGGTGGTGGTGCTGTGGGTCGGTGGGCGCGATGTCATGGCGGGCGCGGTGACGCCCGGCGATCTCTCGGCTTTCGTGCTTTATTCGCTGGTGGTCGCCAATGCCGTGGGTTCGCTCTCTGAGATCGCAGGCGATCTTCAGCGCGCGGCGGGTGCTACAGAGCGTCTGGTCGAGTTGTTGGAAACCAGGCCACAGATCACCGCACCTGCCACGCCGATGCAATTACCGGTTCCGGTGAAGGGCGCGGTCGCGTTCGAACAGGTAACGTTCCATTATCCGGCGCGCGATACCCGCGCGGCACTGGAGGCCATCACGCTCGCCGTTGAACCGGGTGAAACAGTGGCGCTGGTGGGGCCGTCGGGTGCAGGAAAGACGACCATGTTCCAGTTGCTGCTGCGCTTCTACGATCCGCAGCAGGGGCGTGTGATGGTGGACGGCGTGGACATTCGCGCGCTGGAGCCTCAGGCGTTGCGCTCGCATCTTGGGCTGGTGTCGCAGGAGCCGGTGATATTCTCCGCCAATGCCTGGGACAATATCCGTTATGGAAATCCGGGTGCGAGCGACGATGAAGTACGTGCCGCTGCGGAGGCCGCCGCCGCACTCGAATTCCTCGAAAAGCTTCCGCAGGGGCTCGACACCTATCTGGGTGAGCGCGGCGTGAAACTCTCCGGCGGGCAGCGCCAGCGCGTGGCTATCGCGCGTGCCATCCTTCGCAATCCGTGCATTCTGCTGCTCGATGAGGCGACCTCCGCGCTCGATTCCGAGAATGAGAAGCTGGTGCAGACCGCGCTCGAGCACCTGATGCAGAACCGTACTACGCTGGTGATCGCGCACCGCCTGTCCACCGTGACCAAGGCGCACCGCATCGTCGTGATGAATGATGGCGCGATCGAAGCGGTCGGCACGCATCAGGAATTGCTGCGCCGGAGCGAGCTCTATGCGCGTCTTGCAGCCCTGCAATTCAATATGGATGAAAGCAAACAGGTGGCATGAAGCCACTCTTTTGAAAAGGAGCTATTCTATGAGATCAGCTAAGAGAATCATCGCGGTCACGTTAATTTCCCTGCTGACGTCCGGCTGCGGCCTGGCGTTGATCGGCGGCGCAGGGGCAGGCGGCTATTACGTCGGGAAAGACGAGCGCAAAGTAGGGCGCATCGGCGACGATGCCTCCATCACCACTGCGGTGAACATGGAATATATCGGCGACAGCGAGGTCAGCGCGTTCGACATCAATGTGGACACCTATAACGGCGTGGTAACGCTCTATGGAAGCGTGCCCGATGCTGCTACTGCTCGCCGTGCAGTGAAGCTTGCCTATGGCGTGAAGGGCGTACGGCAGGTGGTGTCCAAGCTCACCGTGGTGTCTCCGCACTGAAAATCGCTCAGCTCACTGGTCGGCGGTAATGTCCACCCGATCCGGTGCGCCGGACGTGGCATCGTTGCCCATGGCGCGGACATTGATACGCTGTGGGTCGATGCTATGATCCATCAGCCATCCGCGCACCGCAAGCGCCCGTGACAGCGACACCCGTCGCGCGACGCTTTCCTGATCTTTGTCCCCACCTGCATAAGCGGTGATGGTCAGGCGCAGATTAGCGTCGGCGGTGAGCTTATCCACCAATCCAGCCAGCGATCCCTCCTCGGAAAGAGGCACTTTGGTTTCTGAGGGTTCGTAGGCGATGGTCAGCAACACCTCAGCCGTTGGTTCAGCTGCCGCTTCGGGTGTGGGCGCAGGAGCTTCCGGCACAGGGGGAACGGCCTCCAGCGTGGCTTCGCCGGGTATCTCCGGCAGAGATGGCGGCATGTCCGTCACTTCGGCGGGTGTGGGCATTTCGCCCGGCACTTCCGGGGCGGCTGCGGCATCAGGTGCGGTTTCTGCCTCGCCGGGGAACAACTCTTCCACCGGCGGGAGTGGAGCTTCTCCTTCCGCCGCCGGAGGCGGTGGAGGCGGAGCAAGCTCGGCCCCTGCCTCGGGCGCGGGGGCTGGCGCAGGCACGGGAGGTGCAGATTCCGGCGCGGCCGCTTCTTTCTCGTCATCACCACCGAACAGCGAGAGAATGGAATCCAGAGCGGAAGATTCCTCCGCAGGTTTTGCGGGTTCGGCGGCAGGCTCAGCGCCGACCGCTTGCGCCTTCACATCGATCTGCTCCTTACCATCTTCTGGTGCGGCGGGGGCTGGCAGCGCATCGGGAGCGGGTTCCGCCAGTTCCGAGGCTGCGGGCGGTGCTTCTGCGCCATCAAGTGCGGGGGGAGAGGGAATTTCTGGCGGTGCTGTGTCCGCCGGTGGCGCGCTACCCAGATCAAGATTGTTGACGTCCGGCAAGGGAGGCAATCCCTCACCCGGCGCAGCGGGAATTTCCGCGTCGTTGGCCGCAGGTGCTGGCGGGGCCGATTCTTCTGTGCCGGGGATGACCACAGCAGGTTCCGCCGGTACGGGTGCGGGCAACTCCGGGGTCGGTACGACAGGAATCTCTGGCGTAGCCAGTTCGGGCATCGCGGGCATGTCGGGCGACGGCAGGGGAATATCCAATTCCGCAGGTGCGGGTGCGGCCGCTTCAGCGGGAACCGGCGGTACGTCCGGTACGGCAGGCATTTCCGGTACGGCGGGAGGCGCTTCGGGTTCTATCGCGGGTGGTGGGACTGGAACCGCCTCCGCTGCAACCGGCGCGGCCTCCGATGCTGGTGCGGGCGCAGCTTCAGGTTTCTTTTTCGCTTTGGATTTGCTCTTCGTGGATTTGGTCTTCGGCAGCGGAGCGGACGGCTTGCCGAACGGGATGGCGCGCGCACCGTGCGGTGCTGTGAGCGGTGCGACCGTTGTTGATGGAGAGGCTGCCAGCGGCGCGGGGGCAGCGGGTGAAGGCGGCGCGCCAAACTGCCCGGTGGGCATGCGACGCTCGGAATATCTATCGGCTCCCGGCGGAGTTGCGGGAACCTGCGAATACTGCGCGACCGGACGACGGCGCTGCTGGGCGGTGGCGGGGATGGGAGCCGGTGCATCCGCCTCCTGCATTGGCGGCTGCGCGGCCGCTGTAGGTGGCGCGTCGAACTGCGAGGGAGCGTCTGCCGGGGGAGTACCGCGCAGGGACTCGAGCACTTCAAGGTGGATCTCTACCGACGGCAGGGGATGTCGCGCGTCGTAGGAAAACGCGGCTCCACCGGAGATGATAAACACCGCGAGCGACAACGCCGAGATATGCTTTATCGTGGAATGATGCCCCATACTACCCCGTATTCTTTTTAGGCTACGTGCCTGCGCGGAGTATAAGAAAGTATCGGGAAAAGGGCTAGAATAAAATGGTTCAGGCCGCAGGCTGTTTCAGCGTGTTGTGGATGAGCGTTTCCAGCGTCGTGCCAACATGGCCGTTGGTGGCGAGGATGCTGCCGCTGGTCATAAAGTCGCTGCCACCATTGATTTCCACTATTCGTCCGCCTGCTTCCTGAACGAGCAGCACTCCTGCTGCGATGTCCCATGGCTTCAGATTCTTCTGCCAGAAGCCGTCGTACTTCCCTGACGCGACGTAGGCGAGATCGAGTGCCGCCGAACCCTGACAGCGCACCGTATGCACCTGCTGCGCCAGCGTACGCAATATGGCGAAGCGGTTAGGGCTGTCCTTTTCGCGGAACGATGCGCCGCCGGTCGCCAGCACCAACTTTGAGAGGTCACGGTTATTGGACACGCGCATGCGGCGGCTGTTGGAAAAGGCACCGCCGCCTTTCTCCGCCCAGTAGACGTTCTGGGTGGCCGGATTCATAATGAGCCCGGCGATGATCTCCGTCTTCCCGTTGGGGAGGGTTTTCTCCAACCCGATGGAGATGCAGAAATGCGGGATGCCATGCATGAAGTTGGTCGTGCCGTCGAGCGGATCGATGATCCAGCGATGCTCGCCGTCCGTGCCCGCGATCTCGCCTTTTTCTTCCAGCAGGAATGCGAAGCCGGGACGTGCCTTCTGGAGCATCTCCACCAGGGTCGCCTCGGCGCGCAGATCCGCGTTGGTGACATAGTCGTTCGGCCCCTTGGGCGAAACCTGAAGGCTTTCCACCTCGTTGAAATGGCGCATCAGCCCGCGCGCTGCCTTGCTGGCCGCATCGGTCATAATGGTGAGAACGGGGGAGAGTACCGCCACGGCGTATCCTTTTAAGTTATGCTTTCGCGCGTTCCACGTAAGTTGGATCCGTCGTGGTGACGACGATCTTCTCGCCGACCGAGATGAAGGGAGGAACCATCACGCGCACGCCGTTCTCCAGCACCGCCGGTTTGTTGGACGATGCCGCTGTCTGGCCTTTGATGACCGCATCGGCTTCCACCACCGTCATCACGACCGAGTCGGGCAGTTGCACGCTGAGCGGCGATTCCTCGTAGAACTCGATGATGACCTTCATGCCGTCCTGCAGGAACACGGCGGCTTCACCGACTTGATCCTTGGTGAGGGTGATCTGGTCGTAGGTCTTCTGATCCATGAAGGTGCAGTCGTCGCCGTTGGCATAGAGGAACTGGTAGTCCTTCTGGTCGAGGCGCACGCGCTCGACGGCCTCGGACGAGCGGAAGCGTTCGTTCGTCTTCGTGCCGGAGCGCACGTCCTTCATTTCCACCTGTGCGTAGGCGCCGCCTTTGCCGGGCTTCACGTGGTTGACCTTCACTGCAAGCCACAGTCTGCCGTTATGCTCCAGCACATAGCCGGGGCGAACTTCGTTACCGTTGATTTTCATGGATAGACTCTCGTATTGCCTGGTTGTATGCGGAAACCGCTGCTTTCGCGCCGTCGGGGTGATTCCACACTCCCGTCACGACCGCGATAAAATCAGCGCCCGCCCTCACCAGCGGCCCGCAGTTCCGAGGGGTTATGCCACCAATCGCGACACTAGGCAAGACCGCAGTTTGGCTCCACCACTCCAATATCTCTGGTTCCGGCCTGCCGCGAGGGGTCTTGGTGGTGGTGGGGTAGAAGGCCCCGAACGCCACGTAATCCGCCCCATCCTCGCCTGCCGTCATGGCCCGGTCACGTGACCCATAGCAACTGGCTCCAAGGGTCATATCCGGCCCGATCAGCGCCCGAACCTCTTTCACGGGTAGGTCATCTTCCCCCACATGCACCCCGTCCGCTCCTGTTTTTACGGCGATATGCGGGCGGTCATTGACGATGAAGGCCACGTCGTGGGCATGGCAGACGGGCATCAGCGCCTCGCAGGCGCGGAGGATGTCGTCATCGGGCGCGGAAGTGTTCTCATCGATCTTGAGGCGCAACTGGAGTGCCGCCACATCGCCGCCCTCAAAGGCCTGCTTCAGCGTATCCGCGAACGCCGGGAGTTCGATCCGGGGCGGGGTGATGAGATAAAGGCGGCAAGGGGAGGCTTCGCTCACGCTTTCCCTTTATAGATGGCGATGATGCTGTCGAGCAGTGCCAGTGCTTCCTCACGCGGGCGCTGGAAGGTGTTGCGGCCGATGATCGAGCCGTTGGAGCCGCCCTGATAGAGCGCGCGGGCTTCTTCCAGTACCTCCTCGGTTGATTTCGCGCCGCCGCCGGAGAATATCACGATGCGCTTGCCGTTGAAGGTGGTCTGCATCACATGCGCGATGCGCTCGGCGAGTGTGGCGATGGGGATCTTCTTCGTTTCGTACACCTTCTTGGCTTCGGGCAATTCCAGAAATGCGGTGGGCGGTTTCACCTTGATGATATGCGCGCCCATCAGCGCCGCCATATGCGCGGCATAGGCGCAGATGTCGACGGCGGTCTCGCCGTCTTTCGATATGGACGCACCGCGCGGGTAAGACCACACGACCACGGCGAGGCCCTTGGATTTCGCCTCGCGGGCCAGCTCGCGCAGCTCTTCCATCATGTCGAGCGCCTTTCCGGAGCCGGGATAGATGGTATAGCCGATGGCGGCGCAGCCGAGGCGCAGCGCGTCGTCCACCGAGGCGGTCACCGCCTGGTCCGGCACGCTGTCCGCAGGGGTCAGCGAGTTGGAGCTGTTTATTTTCAGTATCAGCGGTATCTCGCCCACGAAGGAACCCGCGCCCGCTTCCAGCATGCCGAGCGGCGCGGCATAGGCGTTGAGTCCCGCATCGATGGCGAGCTTGAAATGGTAGTGCGGGTCGTAAGCGGCGGGGTTCGGCGCGAAGCTGCGCGCCGGGCCGTGCTCAAAACCCTGATCGACCGGAAGGATGACCAGCTTGCCCGTGCCGCCCAGCCGCCCGTGCATGAGCAGGCGCGCGAGGTTGGCCTTCGTGCCGAGGCTGTCGCTCTCGTACCAGGAAAGGATCTGTTTTACGGTGCGTGTGAGTTTCATAGAGTAGCTCCAGTGTCATTCCAAATAAGCCCTCCCCCTTTATGGGGGAGGGTTGGGTGGGGGTGCATCTTAAAAGATATATTTAAGAAATCCCCCCACCTTGATCCTCCCCCACAAGGGGGGAGGAAATATATCGTTTCAGGGAATACTTATAATGATTTCAGTCGCTCGCGCAATCACGCGGCGCGTGCGGCCTATGAGCAGGCGATGCGCGA
>JADZBT010000020.1 GCA_020851915.1 Alphaproteobacteria bacterium
ATTTCAGGATGATCGAGGTGTCGAGGCCGCCGGAATAGGCCAGCACGACTTTCTTGATGGTGTTTTTGCTCACTGCATTCTCCAAGAATTGTCATCCTGAACTTGTTTCAGGATCCATGTCTCCGCAAGGCGCCACGCCGCAGAATGGATGCTGAAACCAGTTCAGCATGACCGCAACAGGCCGTAGCGGAAAGACAGGGAAAAATCAAATAGGAATTACAGAGAATCAGGAGAAAACGCTATTCAGCGTCCTCGAGAAGCTGCTCGTCTTCCTCAGCCTTGCTGGTGGCACGGCGTGCAGAACCGCTTTTTGCCTTGGTCAGCTTGGATTTCTTCTCATCCCAGGTGTAGGTGGACACGACGATCTTCGTGCCGGTAGTGACGATGTCACCATTGGCGAGCTGGAGCACATCGAACCCTTTCTGAAGGGCATCGTTGATGAGGGCGGAAGACTGGCGAAGATAGGCGGGATCGGACATCAGTGACATATCGACCTCGTCCTCCTGAGCCACATCGTCCTTATCCTTTGAAGGCTTGCCGCTCAGGTTGAATTTTTTCAATAGTCGATTGTCGTACGCCATGAAAACCCGACTTTTCTTAACTTTATTTAACTAACGCCTTGTTCTGCGACATCATTTCCGGCAACATACCATGTATCATTGCCGCAGCGCAACACCATATATGGGTGCAGCCCCCGAGATATAGAAGTTACCGGAACAGTAACCACTATAGCTGGGAATATTTCGCGCATTCCTCCCAAGGATCGCCGGTCGCAGAGCTCGAAGCTTCGCACAGGAAGTAGCGGAAGTCCCTCATATTGTCAACTTCTTATCCACAGCGCGCCGGGAGGGTTGCTGCATATATCCCACAGGTACAAAAAAAATCCGGCGGCCATAAAGACCGCCGGACATTACGTTAAGGAATGTAATGCGATTATATCTGGTTGAGCTCCTGTAACAGATCGTCCGTAGCCTTGATCACCTTCGCCGCCGCCTGATAGGCGCGCTGCGATACGATCATGTTCGTAAGCTCCTCGGCCAGCTCCACGTTGGAGGTTTCCAGCGCGCCGGACACCACCGTGCCCACACCGTTGGTTCCCGCTTCGCGCAGGTTCACCACGCCCGCCTCATCCGAGCCCTGATACACGTTACCCGTGACCGACAGCAGCTGGTTAGGCGCTGCGAAATCCGCCAGCGGAAGCTTATAGAGCTTCTGCGCCTCACCGTTGCTGTAGTTGGCGATCACATAGCCATCTGCATCGATGGTGACGCTGGTCAGCGATCCCACCTCGGCGCCGTTCTGGCTGACGAAGGATACGTTGTAATTGGCATCAAACTGGCTGAGTCCGTCCGCCAAGCCGATGTCCGTGGCGTTCAGCGTGCCGAAGGGCTGCCCCGCCGTTCCCCAGTTGATCTCGATGGCGCTGGCGGTCGCGCCGTTGAGCCACTCGATGTCGATCGGGTTGATGAGACCAGACGATACCGACGCCAGCGTACCGTCGCCATTGAAGGTGATCGTGCCGCGCGCGATCTGGTCATCCGCCAGCTGCGCGTTGATGTCGTTATCATCTGCGGCGAATACTTCCACCGCCCAGGTGTTGGTATCCGTCTTGATAAAGGCCATGGTGAAGTTATGCCCCGTTCCCAGCGCGTCGAAAATGCGGAAGTTGCGGCTGAAATGCGGCGTGATCTCGCCCGACGCCATATTGCCCGAGCCAGTCAGCGCGTTGTCCTGATCATATACCGGCCCGAAGGTACGGGTATCGGTGGCCAGTTCGATGATGCCCATCTCGATCAGGGCGTTATAGTTACC
This sequence comes from Alphaproteobacteria bacterium, assembly GCA_020851915.1. GTDB lineage: Bacteria > Pseudomonadota > Alphaproteobacteria > Rickettsiales > RI-342 > JADZBT01. The sequence goes on from JADZBT010000020.1 coordinate 1,813, forward strand.
CGCGCCGTAACTATCATCGAAGGTGATGGTCCCCAGCGGATTGTCCGTGCGGATCGTCACCGTCGCATCGGTCGTGGCGTTCAGCGTTTCTGCGGTGATACCGTCCGAGTTGTTCACCTTGGTCGCGAGATCGCTCAGCGACCCGAAGCGCGGGTTCGCACCCGGCGCTGCCGTATCGGTCAGGCCGATACCTACCAGCCAGTCGGTGGTCGCTCCGCCGTTGGCGAAGGTCATGATCTCATCGGCGTCATCTGGGGTGATATACAGGATGTTGTTGGCAACGCGCGCCTGCAAACCATTCACCTCGTCGATCGCGTTCGCCAGCGAATTGAGGCTGTTGAACTGCTGGAGGAACGGATTGGGCGAAGACTGGCGATAGGTGAAGGTGACCGTGCCCGCCGTCGTGGTGGTGATAGTGAAGGTGGCATCCGCGCCGGTAGGAGCGGTCGCTGCCGTGAACATCGGCTGCGAAATGGTATTCGCCGAGAATATACCGCCCGTGACGTCGTTGGATTCCTCCACCCCGCCATATTCGTAAGTGTAGGTGAATCCGTCGTCGGTGGTCACCGTGAAAGTATCGCCGTAATCGAAGCTACCCGCCACCGGAACCAGCGGAACGTCAGACGCGATATTCGTATTATCCGCGCCCTGAAACACGATGGTCTGCCCGGCACCGGGGAACACCGTCTGGCTGGAATCCAGATTCGCGCCAATATCGACTTCGGTGGTCGCCGTTGCCGCACCCGTCGATGCTTGCAGGTTTACTGTTTCCAAGCTGCTCAGCTCCGCGCTCGACGTGGGGTTGAGGTTGCCCGGCGCGCCCGGCAGGCGTCCGCTCGCATCTACCGGCCAGCCTTGCAGGTAGAATCCGCTATTGTTGATGAAATTACCCAGATCGTCAGTCGTGAAGGAACCGGCGCGTGTATAATACACGTTGCCATTGCCGTCCGGTGAGGAATTCACCACGAACAACCCGCCACCCGACAGCGCGATGTCCGTGGGCGAGGACGTCGCCTGAAGCAATCCCTGCTGATCCAGCAGCTGGTTGGAGTTGCTGAATACGCCGCCGGGATTATACGCAGACGCTCCAGCGGCGTTATTCACCAGCGTGGCGAACGCCGACGCGGTACGCTTATATCCCACCGTGTTCAGGTTGGAGATGTTGTCCGACACCACCGCGATAGCCGAGCCTTGCGACTTCAACCCCGATACCCCCGAAATCAATGCACCGAAAAGACTCATAACTACCCTCCATCTACCCCAGAATTAACTTTGATACTCTTGTCCGTATAACCGCGCCGTCCCTACGACGATTCCCCTATGGCCGATTGTTCATAGATCGATATGACCTTGCTGGCCTGCACGGTGATGTTCCCCATCTCCAGCACCGGGTCGCCGTCCTTTGCACCCAGATCAATGCCCGTAACGACGCCGGATGAATAGGTCGTGCTCTCTATGTCCTTTCCATCGAACCCGGTCGCCGCCACTTTGAAGGAATAGGTTCCGTCCGGCAGATCGACGCCCGAGCTGCTGATGCCATCCCACGTCACCGCATGACGTCCCAGCGCGGTCGGCGCGGCGATCTTCGCCACCACCTGTCCGGAGGAATTCATAATCTGCAGTTCTGCCTTCTGCGCTGTTACGCCGAGATCGTAGAGAAATACGGTCTGCCCATCCGTCAGTGTGGCCTCATTCCCCTCCGCGACGACATATTTGCCGAGATACCCCACTGCACCGGACGATGCCTTGCTCAGGCCCACCAGCGTTTCGAGATTGTCGTTCGCCTTGATGGACTGTTCCACCTGACTGAACAGCGCCAACTGCTGGGTAAATTCCGCATTGTCCATCGGCGATGACGGATCCTGATTCTTCAGCTGCGTAGTGAGCAGCGTGAGGAAGGTATCGAAATTGTCCGCCAGCGTATTCTTGGCATCGTTGCTTTTTGCAAAAATGCCCGTAGCGCTACTGCCTACTGAATCTACCGCCATGCGCCTTCTCCTTTATACTCTTATATCGAGGCCACCCGCGAGGGTCAGGAGATACTCGCCTGCCATCACTTCGACGCCGTTGTTTGCCGCTTCCACCACTCCGCCATCCGCATCAAGCGGGAATGGCGCAGCGGAGGTGTTGTTATTGTCATTCTGTCCGAAAAACCCACCGCCCTGCGGATTCTGCTGGTGCAGATTGAACTGCATATCACCCGCTTCCATGCTGAGGCCCGAGCCCTGAAGTGCCTTGGCGAGATCGCGCGAATCGCGCTGTAAAAGATCCAACGTACTCTGGTTCGATGCCGTGATAGTGATGCCCGTGGTATGCCCCTCGGGTGAAATATCGAGGCGCACATGCACGCGCCCCAATTCCGGCGGCTGCATCTGGATGTTGATGCGATCCACGCCCTGTTGCGCCATGTTCTGTATCTGCACCTTCACCTGATCAACGACCTTATCCTGCGAAACGGAGGAGGCCTGCACCAGCTTATGGAACTGCACATCCGGCGCTGGAGCCTGCGGCTTCACCTCGCTCGCCTGCGGCGTGATCACCGGAGTCGACGCATCGCCCTGCAACGCCGGGACGGACGCCTTATCCCGTGGAGCATCGCTGCCCAGCGACACCGTATTATCCGCTGCGGTCTGCGCCGCCGTGCCCAACGACACCACGTTGCTTGCCTGCTGCGTCTGCGCGCCGTTATCTGTCGCGCCGGTGGATGCCGTGGTCGCCGCCACCTTCGTCTGTGTGGCCACCGCTTCCTTATGCGCGGCAGCAGGCTTCTCCTGCGGCAATTTCAGATCCTTCAGAAAATCCGCCAGACGGTCGGTGATGACCGTGCCGCCCTTCTCTTCTCCCTCGGTCGGGAGCGGTAGTACTGCCGACTCACCGTCCGTAACATTGCCCTGCGCCCCCGGCTTACGCAGCGGAACGACCGCTTCCTGCGTCAACTCCGGCGCGATATTCTTCACATTCTCCGGCGCGGATGTATTTTTTATCTGACTGGCCGCCAGCAGTGCATCCAGCCGTTTCGCTGCCTCCTCCTGTGAAGTGGCGGAAGCCGAAGCAGTAGTAGCAGTCGCCCCCTCCTCCGCTACTGGTTCCACGACCGGTGTCGCAGATGCCGCGTTCTTCAGTGCCTCAAGCAGATCGTTGGCCACGGGCACATCGCCACCCTGCGGGATCGACGACGTATTCTGTGTTGCCTGCACGCCCTGCGCCAGCAGGTCATCGCCCTCTCCGCCCGCCAGCGCATCCGCGCCGTTCTGGGCCGGTGGCGTCTGATTCAGCAGCAATGCCAGCAGCGACTGTTCCACCGTATCCACGGGAGCATCCGTTACCTCGTCCAGCACATCCTGCGCCTGCACGGGATTATCGTTACTGGCCGCCTGCACCTCGACCGCGCCGCTCGCCGAGAGCAGCAGCCCGATGAGATCCGGCACATCGTCATCCGGCGACGATTGCTCTGGATCCAGTTGATTCTCGAACACCGCCATCAGCGCGTCCCCTTCACTGGCCACCTCGTCCGGCATCGCATTGAGCGAACCCTTTACGAATTTCATCGCATTCATCACGGCCTCCCCGGCCATGGCATCCTCCGCCGCCGGGGCAGCGTCGGTTGCCCGCGCCTCTGCCTCCGCCGGAGCAGACTGTGTATTACGCACCGCAGCGAACGCCTCCGCGAACTGGGAATTATTTTCCCCGCCCGACGAAGCGTTGCCGGATGCTCCCCCCGCCGCATCGCTTGCGCTGGCTGCGCCCCCGGATGCGATCATGTTTACGATAGCTGGAATCATATGCTATGTGCCTCTCCCTCCCCCATACTTGCAAGGGGTATGCCAATCCGGGAATTCTCAAGCAGCACATTGTTTTTCAGGAATATTTATGAGAGCAACATCCGGCATAACCTCCCCCACCGCGCCCGGAGTGGCAAAAACTTCCTAGCCCGATATACGCTTGTTGCCCGTAGAGGAGAATATTGTCATCCCAGCAAAAGCTGGGATCCAGTGCCACAGACTCCTGAGCATGCCGCTCTGGATTCCCGCTTCCACATGCACAGAGGAAAGTTAAACCGAGATCTTCACCGAAATAGGCGGGAGGTTGGCGGTGTCGCCGCTGCCTCCTGCGGTGGGGGATGAGGTTGCGGCGCTCTCCGCGCCGGGTGTTTCGCCCTTGTCGATCTTGCGCCAGATGTCCAGCATCTCCTTGAGCTGAGCGATGACCTCGTCGCATTCCTCTGCGTCGTTGTTGCGGTGGATGTGCATGAGGCTGAGATAAATATCGCTGTAGAAGCCGTGCAGCATGGGCGCGATGTCGCCGCCATTGTCGAAATCCAGTGAGTCCTGAAGTCCGCTGATAATATCCGCCGCGCGCTGGATGAGGTTATAGCGATCCTCGATGCGTTTTTCGAGGATGGCCTGCTTGCCCTGACTGACGAATTTGATCGCGCCCTCATAGAGCATAACGACCTGCCGGGTCTTGCTCAACGTCCCCTGCGCCGCCTTATACGCGCCATATGCCGAATCATGCTCGACCATCGCGATCGCCTCCCCGTACTGTTTCAGCCGATGATATAACACCAATTTGCGAAAAAGCGCAAATTGGCAAGCGCGACCGCGCGCCGCCGCACCTGCGGCGCGACGCGCTCAATCGCGGAGTGAGCGCAAATATTCCTTAGTTATTCTGACGCGCAAGGTCGGACGCTTCGAGCGATTGCAACAGGGTGTTCACCCGTGCCACCGCCGCTTCCATCTGCGCGAAACGCTCCAGCAGCGACAGGCGGAATTGCTCGATACGCAGGTTGAGGCTGTCGATGTCGGTCTGGAGTTTATCGTTGAGGGTATTGAGGCCGGCCACTTCCGTGTCGAGCAAGCCGGTATTGCTCTCCAGCACGGAATCCAGCGCGTTATACACGAGATCGCCGAAACCCTGTGAGATAGTGACCTCGATCGAATCGCTGACCGTGTCGGTATAGAGCAGCGTGAGCCCCTCAAGCACGGTATCATCCTGCCCGGTGAGTACGATGCTGCCGCCGGATACCTCATAATCCAGATCGATGGTCACCGGCCCCGTGCCCGGATCGTATGTGGCTTGCGCTGTGCCCGCGACGGTATCGATATCGAGCGTGAACTCGCTTACGCCCAGCGCGTTGGTGCGCGAATAGACCTGAAGGTCGGTATTGTCCGACACAAAGTCGAACTCGAATATTTTCCGCACATCCTCGAAATTGCTGCTGAGCGCATTCTGCAACTCGTCGGTATCCACGACCAGTATGTTCCGGGCCGCTGCATTCTCCGCATCTCCGGGAAAATCGCTGAAGGTGATGCCGATGTCCGAGAGATCGTCAAAATCTTCGTCCAGTCCATCCACCGCACTGGAGAGCACGTTCTGCAAACGCTCCAGAATGGTACGCAGCGCGGGATTCGACGAAAGCACCGCCGTTTCCAGCGGAGCGCCGCTGCTGTCGCGCGCGTTCTGATTGGCGTAGAACAGCTTGAAGCTATTGTAGGCATCAATGAAATTAAGGATGCCGTTATAGATAGTCTCGGTATCCTGCACCACGTTCGTGGTAAGCTCGGTGAGCGCCGGGGTGGGCTGCTTGAGCGTCAGCGTGACGTTATCGAAAATATCGTCGATGGCGTTCGAGGAACGGGTGATAGGCACGCCGTCCACGGTGAGCGTGGCATTATCGGCTCCCTCCACGGAACTGAAACCGATCTCGTTATACACGCCGGAGCCGTCGTCGGTGAGCGTGTAGGCGTAGGCCGTCCCGGTATTGACCGAGGTGAGCAGCAAGCGGTAGTCATTGTCGGCCACCTTGAGAACACTGGCCTCGACGCCGCTGGTCGCTTTTTGCGAATTGATCTTCTGCGCTATATCATTGAGCGAATCATTCTCTTCCAGCTCAATATCCACGTTGGTTCCGAGCGCGTTGAGCGTGATAACGCCCGCTGAGAACATTCCGGCGGTCGCGCCGGCGGCGGCCTCGACGACGCTGCTGGTGCGGTCGGCAAAGCCTACGGAAGTAATATCGCTTTTCGCTTTGGCGATCGTGCCGATCTCGATCGTGTGCGTACCGATGGCCGCTCCCGGCTCGGCGGCCAGCGAGAGATAGGTATCTGCGGACACGCTGGTGTTCGACGACAGCGTCGAAGTACGGTAGCGAAAGATATTCTGGCTATCATTCTGCACGCCCGGCGGATTGCGTAACAGGCTTGCGGCGGACTGCAGCGCGTCCAGGGCGCTTTTCAGCTCTCCGAAGGCGGTCACTTTCCCGGTGTTCGCATCGATCTTGGTTTGCAGCTGATCCACGGGGATGGTGCGCGCGGCGACGAGGCTCTCCACGAGCGCGTCCGTATCCAGCCCGGAACTGAGGCCGCTGACCGTGGTTCCGCTGCCGCCCGACGTCACGTTCCCCAGATTGATAAGCTGTACCATCGCCCCTCCCGCCCCCGGGTTTTATGCTTTTTATCCCGCGACTTTCACCCTGTCATCCTGCGGCTCGACCGCAGGATCTCTATCGGCAATACGCAGCACGAGATCCTGCGGTCAAGCCGCAGGATGACAGCAGAACTCTATACCTGCGTATCCAGTATAACGCCTTCGCCGCCGCTCTGGGTAGCCATCAGGTCGAGCAGATCCTGCTCGGGAACCTGACGCACCTCGCCGGTCTGCAAGTTGGTGTAGCGCGTGATATATTCACCGCCTGCGCCACGGTAGATGGTGAACTTCACATTGCTCACCGCATAGATATCCACATACGCCTGCGCGGCCTGCTTGATCGCCTCGAACCGGGCGTCTTCTGCCTGCTGCGGGGTGATGGAGATGTCTTCCTGCGCGACCTCCGGAGCCGGAACGGACTCCGACACGGCCACGTCAGGTTTTGCAACGCGTATAACATCTGCCGATGCGCCCTTCCCTGCGGCAGCACCGCCTCGGGGCGTTGGTAACGGTATCGATCCGGAATTCGTATTTCCAATATCCATTTACTTACCCTCCTCGCTAGGAGATGCGGGCCGGGCGGATTTCCGCCCGGCCCCACCTATGCGAATTAGCCGATAAGCTTCAGCAGGTTCTGCGGAAGCTGGTTCGCCTGAGCGAGTACCGAGATACTGGCCTGCAGGAGCACCTGAGCGTTCGAGAACTTGGTCGACTCTTCCGCCACGTCAGCATCGAGGAACAGGCCTCGTGCTGCATCCTGATTCTGGATGGCGGTTTCGATACTGGCCGCCGCGTAATCGAATCGCGACTGCAATGCACCGACATCCGCGCGCAACGACGTCACGGTGTTGATGGCCACGTTGAGCTGCGTCAGTGCGGTAGCCGCGTTGGCTGCGCTATCCACGCTCAACGACAAACCATCAAAGAGCGAATCGCTGGAAGCACTTTCTACACCCACCGAGATGATCTCGTTCGAGGTACTGCCGATCTGGAACTGCAGTGCTGAACCGCCTTGCTTCACGCCGAAGGCTTCCTCAAGAGCTGCCTTCACATAGGTGGCGTTTTCCGCGCTGGAGAAGTCAAGAGCGGCCGCCGCACCGTTGGTGAAGATCAGCGTATGATCCTGATTTGCCGTGCTGGTGAGGGTCAACGTAGCCGCCGCCGCTACCGTGCCACCGGCAATGGTAGTATTGCGGAATATTTCGCCGTTGATGACCACTTCAATGGTCGCCTGTGTGCCACCACCGGTTGGAGCCACGACATTGACACTTTCCACATTCACATCGCTGAAGTCTTCCAGCTGCAACTGTACGGTCGCACCCTGCAGATCCCCGATGGAGGTAGTGCCAGAGCTATCATACACAGTGCCCACGATGTCATCGTTAAAGCTCAGAATATCCCGGTTCTGGAATATGGTGACCGTGCTAAGACCTGCCTTCAGGCGGTCTGCATAATCATCCGCGAGAGCCTGACTGCTGATAACAGCCGTCTGTGTACC
>JADZBT010000021.1 GCA_020851915.1 Alphaproteobacteria bacterium
CATTACGCAGCAGCTCGCAAAAAACCTGTTCCTCTCGCCGGAGCGCACCATCAAGCGCAAGGTGCAGGAATTGATGCTCAGTGTCTGGCTGGAGCAGAAATTCACCAAGGACGAGATACTCACCCTCTATCTCAACCGCGTCTATATGGGTTCCGGCAGCTACGGCGTGGACGCCGCCGCCGAGCGCTATTTCCATAAATCCGCGCGCAATCTTTCACTCTCCGAATCCGCCATCATCGCCGGACTGCTGAAGGCGCCCTCGCGCTATTCCCCGGCGAATAACCCGGAGCTGGCGAAGGAACGCGCCGCCACGGTGATCGATGCCATGGTCGATGCCGGATTCCTCGACGATACGGGCGCGGAGAAAGCCAAGAAACGCCCGGCACGCCCGCAGGCCTACTACGAAGGCCCATCGCATGGCAGCTATTATTTCGCCGACTGGGTGCTCGATCAGGTTCCCGATTTCATCGGCCGTGTGGATGAGGACATCACCATCATCACCACTCTCGATTCGTCGCTACAGCGCACGGCGGAGGAAAGTCTTGGCCGGGTGATGGACGCTGAAGGCGCAGGCCTCAACGCCTCGCAGGCGGCATTGCTTTCCATGACACCCGACGGCGCGGTGCGCGCCATGGTGGGCGGCAGAAGTTATCTCAAGAGCCAGTTCAATCGCGCGACGCAGGCGCAGCGCCAGCCGGGTTCTTCCTTCAAGCTGTTCGTGTATGCTGCCGGAGTGGAAGCCGGGTTCCTGCCCAACGATACCATGGTGGATCGCCCGATCACTATCCGCAAATGGAGCCCCAGCAATTATGACGGGCGCTATCGCGGCACAATGACGTTGCGCGACGCCTTCGCGGAATCCGTCAATTCTATCGCGGTGCAACTATCGGAATCGGTGGGGCGCAACCGGGTAGTGGATATGGCGCTCAGGCTCGGCATCACTTCGCCCATCATGCCGACGCCCAGTCTGGCGCTCGGCGCTAATGAGGTGAATCTGGTGGAGCTCACCGGCGCCTACGCGCATTTCGCGCATGGCGGGCGCAGCGTCTGGCCCTACGGCATTTCCGAAATAAAGAATGCCGACGGCAAGACGCTCTACAAGCGCCTTGACTCTCCTTTCTCGCGGATACTGGAGCCGCATGTGGTGGCCACCATGGTGGACATGATGCGCGCGGTCATCGACGACGGCACGGGCGGCAATGCGCGCATCGGGCGCGCGGCGGCAGGCAAGACCGGAACCAGTCAGGATTTCCGCGATGCATGGTTCGAGGGATTCACGGCGGATTACGTGACGGGCGTATGGGTGGGTAATGACGATTCCACGCCGATGAAGCATGTCACCGGCGGCGGATTGCCGGCGCGCATCTGGCATGATTACATGATAAAGGCGCATGAGAATCTTCCCGCGCGCGCCATCATCTCTTATGAGAGCGACTGGTCGGATACACCGCGTGCGATACCGTGGGATTATGGCAGCGAATCCTCTACATCGCCGGAATCACTCCCCGCTCCTGCCGCGCTGGAACAGCAGCCGGAAATACCGGACGAAGGCCCGAACCCGGAAAATGCTACGATGCTGGAGAACCTGCTTGATTCACTGGACGATACCGTGGATCGCCTCGACGACAAGGTGGAATACACCTACCCCACGCCGAAGAAGCGGTAGTACGGGATTAACAAATATCGATGGTTATATCTGATACCGATGCAACTGGTCGCCGTGTTGCTTGAGCCATTTGCGATGCGTTTCGTGGCGCGGGCACAGGCGTTCGACGATCTCCCAGAAATGGACGCCGTGATTCATCTCGCGCAGATGCGCCATCTCGTGCACGACCATGTAATGTAGTACAGCAGGCGGCGCAAACACCAACCGCCAGGTGAAGGTGAGGCGTCCCTTGCTGCTGCAACTGCCCCAGCGGGTACGCATGTCACGGAGTGAAATGGAGGTGACCTTGCGGCCTATTCTTCGGGTGAGCGAACTCACGAGCCGCTCGAGTTCCTCGCGCAGCTGTGCCTTGAGCCACTCACGCAAGTAACGGTCGCGATCGTCGGGACCACCCGGCACAAGCAGAAGCCGTCCTTTCTTCTGCACCTTGCCGCGCCCTTTCCCCGTCAATTCCTCCCCGGTAAAACGCAGTTCCAGATTCTTCCCGAGCACGGGGATGGAAACGCCGTTTTCAAAATGTATCGCGGGGGGAATGGAACTCCAGCGGTTGGCAACCCAGTCGCGGTGTTTCTTGAGGAAGTTCCACGCCTGTCGTTCCCAGATGCGGGAGGGGAAGGTAACCCGGATTACCCTTTCCTGGGCATCCACCCGGAGGGTAATCCGGTTAGTCCTATCGCTGCGGTGGAACCGGACTGGTACCGGTTCCCCCTGCAGCTTTAATTGATAACGCCGTTGCGTTATGGTCTTACTTCTTGGTCTTTTTAGCAGCGGGCTTCTTCTTGGCAGCTGGTTTCTTTGCAGCAACCTTTTTGGTTGTCTTTTTAGCAGCGGTCTTTTTTGCTGCAGCAGAGGTGGTCTTCTTTTTGGTAGCTTTTTTCTTGGTAGCCATAGTAACTTTCTCCTTCTTGGACGTTGGTCGGATTGCCGCGATGTCGCCAGCAATCTTTGATGAGGCTAACACAGCCGATGATGGCATCACAATTTTTTTGCCCGCTGAGCGCGCAATCGCCATCATATCTTCCTCGCATGTAGTTTTTTTTGCCACAGTTGCACGATCGGAGGGCGCGACGGAGGAAAATTTCGCCGCACCCTTTCCGTCATGCACGGATTTATTGTCGCCAACGCAGGTGATGAAATCCATGATCACAGGGACCACATGCTCGCGGTAGCGGCGTCCGTTGAAGATGCCGTAATGCCCGACACCCATTTGCAGATGATATTTCTTTTTCGATTCGGGAAGACCGGTGCACAGATCGAGCGCCGCCTTCGTCTGGCCGACGCCGGAGATGTCATCACGCTCGCCCTCGATGGCAAGCAGCGCGGTGCGGCGGACGTCGCCGGGACGCACCGCGCGTCCGCGCGACTTCATCGTACCGCACGGCAGCGCGTGCTCCTGGAACACGGTGCGGATGGTCTGCAAATAAAATTCTGACGGCAGATCCATCACCGAAAGATACTCATTATAAAAATCGGTGTGCGACTCAACACTCTCCTCGTCACCCTCGACGAGATGATTGAAGAGTTGCGTATGCGCTTCGATGTGACGCTCAAGGTTCATCGTCATAAATCCGGTGAGTTGCATGAATCCCGGATAGACGCGGCGCATGAATCCCGGATGCAGCACCGGCACGCGCGTGATGACGTTCTGTTCGAACCAGCTGAGCGGACGCGTCTCGGCAAGCGAATTCACTTCCGTCGAGTTGATGCGCGTATCGATCGGGCCGCCCATGAATATCATCGATGCAGGCGCCTTGGGATTTTTTTCCGACGCCATGATCGACACGGCGGCCATCACCGGCACGGACGGCTGGCATACACCCATCACATGCACATCGGGGCCGAGCAATTCGAGAAACTCGATGACGTAGTCGATATAATCGTCGAGATCGAAGTCGCCTTCGTAGAGCGGCACTTCGCGCGCATCGATCCAGTCGGTGATATAGATATCGCAATAGGGAAGCAGCCCTTCCACCGTACCGCGCAGCAGCGTGGCATGATGCCCCGACATGGGCGCGACGATGAGCAGTTTGGGATCGTTACGCTGCGTATCGCGTGCGAAATGCAGCAGGTTGCAGAAACTTTTTTCCACGACGGTCTGCTCATGCACGGCGACCTTGCGCCCGTTGATGGTGGTTTCGGTGATGCCGAATTCCGGCTTGCCGTAACGGCGCGTCATGCGCTCGACGATCTCGCAGGTGGCCGACACCGTCCGACCCAGATGGGTTGAGGCCATAGGGTTTCCCGGTGCGCTCATCACGTGGCGGCCTGTGTGGGCCATCAGGCGCAGGGGCATCAGTCCTGCATAATGCATTTCGTGAAGGCTATAGAGATGACTGTTTTCAAGGATCAGCATGGGTACTTATTTCCCTTCTCATAGTGCAGTGAACCACGCCGGCACTCACTATATATACGGCGACGGTACACTATAATGGTGAAGATACCGTTAATGTTGCACCGCAACAGCCTATACCCTGCATACGGGAGTGGGAAGCCCCGAAAACTATAAAGCGACTACTCCGCCGCTTTTACCTCCACCTCTGTTGCAATTTTTCCCGCCTTCTCGAAGATGAGCGTCAGCGGATAATGCGCGCCCTCGGTGAGAGGCGCGGTCAAACCCATCAGCATGACATGCTTTCCGCCGGGCGCGAATTCCACGACCGCGCCGGGTGCGATCTCCACCGCAGAAAGCGGGCGCATCTTCATCACGCCTTCCTCGTTCAGGGTTGCATGAAGTTCCGTGCGGGCCGCAGCGGAAGACTCTACCGAGAGCAACACATCCCTCTCCGCGCCGTCATTCACGATATTCAGATAGGCCGCACCCGTCGTAGCACTGCCGGGCGATGGCGGCGACCACGCGCCCGTTACGGCAATGCCCTCCGCATATGCGGCAGCGGATATGGTCATTCCGGCCAATAGTACAAAAATGCCTGCGGTATTTCTCATATATATGGTTCTCCTATCGGTTATCCGTCTTACTTTACAGTTTCATTCGCAAGAATCCCACGCACGGCCTCCACGATCTCTTCTGCGCTCGCCTCATGGCCGAAGTGGCGTACATATTTTCCATCGCGCCCCATCAGATAAGTGAATGCGGAATGGTCGACCAGATATTCTCCCGTTTTTTCCGAGTCTGCGCCGTTGCCGCTTTCCTCAGGAACCTTCGCATAATAGACCCGATACTGCCCGGCAGCCTCCGCGATGGCCGTATCGCTGCCGGTCAACATCACGAGGCGCGAATCAAAACCATTCTTATAGTCGGCGAGTTTTTCTACCGTATCGCGCGCAGGGTCGACGGTGATGAAGATCGGCACGATCTGCGCCGCATCCCCACCCAACGCCGCCATCACCTTGGAGAGCTTGGTAAGATCGGTGGGGCATACGTCAGGACAGAAGGCATAACCAAAATAGACCAGCAGGTATTTGCCAAGGAATTCCTGACTGGAGCGTTCTGCACCCGCGCTGTCGGTGAGCAGGAAATCCCCGCCGATCAGAACCGTGCCCGCATCGCTCTGAACCGCGCCGGAAGTAAGCGCCTCATTACGCAGGCCCGCCACCTGCCAGAGAGCCGCCAATGCCGCCAGAGCCATGGTCGCGGACAGAATAATGTGTGATGGCTTCATCGGGCTACCCCTTCAAAATATATTAATAAGGCCGCTTGTATTTGTGAAAATCATTAATCTGCGGCATATATCGGTTAATGGTTGTGGCACGGCGTTTTATCTGGTTTTTTCGTTGTATTTCAATATTATATACAGATCCGCGCGTCATTCAGCAACACCCTTTTTATTGACAATCCGCGCTTTTTTCTTTATAATTAACAATGGTTAAGTGCATCGTGCATTTAACCATTGCGAGAGGGTTTCATGGTTCCGGGTATCACTGCACCCTACATCCAGACACCGCCGCCGGTTTCCGATGCGGTCATCACCGGCCTGACGGACGCGGCCATCGGCCGCCTGCCCGCGACCATCGTAGCGCCCGCCGTGCCGGCGTCAAGCGCCGACTTGCAACTGCATAACAACACACAATCCACACCGAAACCTGTACCGGCACAGATTGGCGGCGGCAGCGCATCCGCAGCGGCGAGCTTCATGACGTCCGGTAACAGCAGCACAACGCAGACCATTTCTTTCCAGCCGTCATCGCCGTTTCTGGCACAACTCATTTCGCAGATCCCGCCAGACATTGAGGCATCGTCCCAACTGTCCTTCCTCTTCTCGGCGGGACGTCAGCGCATTGTGGATTATCCGACGATGCTGGCATTCGGAACCACGCGCCATGCGCCCAGCTATGCCTCGCTGCCGCGCGGCGCGCGAGTTGAAGCACCTGCTGCCGAGACACCGTCCGTAAAAATTTCCACACCTCCCGCCATCCCGGCGTCGGAAGCGTCCGCATTGCCTGTGCGCGTATCTGCAGCAACGCTTTCGCCCGCACCGAACGCAGCGCTGCCGATCGATACATCGCGACTGGCGGACACGGCTCCGGCCATAACGCAGCCAATCACGCCACGGCAGGCATCGAGCGCATACCGCACCACCGTGGAGCGCAACGACGCTGAACTGGATGTCGAGCCGCTTCCCGAGCATACGGAGCTGGAAATCGCGGTAGAGGGCGTTACGGTCACGGGCTGAGAGCCAACAAATTTCACCGTCCCCGATAATCAGCACGAGGAACCTCTGGCAAGGACCCCGCGAGTTATGCTATGACACAGGATATGAAATCCTATCGTTCGCTTCTTATCGCTTCCACACTTCTTGCCACGATCACGGCATGTTCGCCGCAGGCGGAGAATCGCGGCCATGTGCGCGATAGTACCGCCACGGAGCAGGTCAAAGCCGGCGTGTCGCGGATGGAAGTGATGCGGCTGCTGGGCTCGCCGTCCAGCCAGTCGAGCTTCGGCGAGGATGTCTGGTATTATATTTCTTCCGTATCGGAGCGCACCGCCTTCTTCAAACCGAAGGTCGCGGAGCAGTCCGTCCTTGCCGTGCATTTCGACAAGAACGGCATGGTTAGCACTACCGAAGAATATCGCACGGAAGACGGCAAGCGCGTCGATTTCGCGAAGGACACCACCCCTACGGGCGGGCAGGCCACGGGCGTCATCAACCAGCTACTGGGCAATATGGGACGCTTCAACAACGGCAAACAGATCGATAGTATGAGCGGTCGCTGAGTTGGCCTTCTGGGCTGCCAGAATATGTAGTCGTTTTAATTTCAATCCCCCACAAGACAAAAGGCCTGCCCCCGTTCAGGGGCAGGCCTTCGTCAATTCGATAGATGCTCTATTACTGAGCAGCCGGAGCTTCTTCAGCAGCCGGAGCAGCTTCCGTGCCTTCAGCAGCCGGAGCAGCTTCGCCCATCGGAGCTTCTTCAGCAGCCGGAGCAACTTCGCCGCCAGCAGCCGGAGCAGCTTCGCCCATCGGAGCTTCTTCAGCTACGACCGGAGCAGCTTCTTCTACAGGAGCTTCTGCAGCGGCAGGAGCCTCTTCGGTTGCCGGAACTGCAGCAGCGCCTTCAGCCAGAGCCTTTGCCTGAACGTCAGCCTCCGAAGCGGTCTGGCAGAGGCGATCCTCAGCAGACTTTTCGCCCATAGCGGCACATTTCTCAAGAATCTGAGCGCGGCGCGCCTCGTCTTTTACGAGATCGTCAACGCTGGGCTGGCATGCAGCGAGCAGGCCTGCCGCCACTGCAAACGCAGCAATCGTGGTTACGCGGGATATACGCATAGTTACATTCTCCTTGGTGGTTAGAGGGCCCGTAATAGCGGGTCTGATATAATTTATCAACCATGAATATCGCATAATTCCGCAAAAAACAGCTTTTTATGCGGCAAAATGCACGAATCCCATGCGTTCAAGCGCAATAGGAGCTCCGTTTTCGCCGATGACCCTGACCCCGGCCCCTTTCTCGATGCGGCCGATCTCGGTAAGCGGCAGTCCGAGCGCCGCAGAGAGCGCCGTGATCTTCCGTGTATCTGCGGACGCCACGGTAAAGAGCAGTTCGTAATCATCACCACCGGTAAGCGCATCCTGACGTTTTTCAGGCTTTTTCCCTACCACAGCATTAAATGCCTGCGAAACCGGGATCTTATCCTGATAGATACGCGCCCCCACACGGGAGCATTCGCAGATATGCGAAAGATCCGCCACCAACCCGTCAGAAATATCGACAGCGGCATGGGCCAGCTTTCGCAACTTTAATCCCAACGCGATGCGAGGTTCGGGCCGATAATAGCGTTTTTCGAGAAATTTCCGCGCCTTCGCATCACGGCAGGGCAGCCCCCAGCGCAGGAGTTTCAGGCCCAGCGCGCTATCGCCTGCCGTGCCGGATACGTAGATGATGTCCCCCACCTTCGCGCCGTTGCGCCTGAGGGCTTCGCCTTTCTTCACCTTGCCGAATGCGGTGAGCGAAAAGCACAGATGCGTGGGCGCGGCCACTGTATCGCCGCCCAGCAATGTGATGCCGAATTTTTTCTGGTCTTTGGCAAGCCCGCGCGTGAACGCCTTGACGAACGCCTCATCCGCGCGCGGCGGCAACATGACGGCCAGCGCATAGGCGTAAGGTTCCGCGCCCATGGCCGCAAGATCGGAAAGATTCACGCGCAATAATTTCTGTGCGATCAACGCCGGGTCTTCGTCGCCCAGGAAATGCACGCCCTCGACGATGGCGTCCTTGGTGACGACCAGTTCATGGCCTTTGGGTATCCGCACCACCGCTGCATCATCGGAGAGGCTGAACGCGCCCGCCTGCCGCTTAGCGAGCGGCGCAAAATAGCGGCGGATGAAATCGAATTCGGACATGGAGCTAACGCCTGTTCAGGAGGCAGGAACGCGCCTTACTGTCCCCCATCACGCACCGAACCGGCGATTTTGTCAAGGATGCCGTTGACGAATCCGGTGTCCTTCTCGTCGGCGAAAGCCGCCGTCACGTCCGTGTATTCATTGATGATCGCGCGCGAAGGGGTCTGCGGCTGGTACAACAATTCATAAATGCCCGCGCGCAGGATCGCTTTCAGCACCGGGTCGATGCGCTCGGGCCGCCATTTCTCGGAAAGATGGGTACGCATGGTGTCGTCGATGCTTTCCTGGTTCTGGCACGCGCCTTCCACCAGTTGCGTGAGGAATGCCATATCCGGCTCGATATTGAGCATCTCTTCGCTGGCGGAATGGGTACGGTTGCCGAGCAACTGCCCGCTGAACTGCACCAGCGCAGTAGCAGCATCCTGCTCGCCGCCGGAGATGCCGATATGGTAGAGCACCTGCGATGCGGCCAGCCGCGCCGCACTACGCCGCACGATGGCCTCGGGACGTCCTTTTTTGCTTTCTGCGCTCATCGTGTTGCTACCTTGAATTTTGTTTTAAGCGCGATCATCCTAAGGCACGCTTGCACCGCATCCGCTCCCTTGTCGCATTTTTTTCCGCCCGCCCGCGCCATCGCCTGCTCCCGGTTTTCCACGGTGAGTATCCCGTTACCGATCGCCGCCTGATGCTGTAGCGATAACTCCATCAGCCCCCGCGCGCTCTCCGCACAGACATAATCATAATGCGTCGTTTCGCCGCGAATAACGCACCCCAGCGCCACGAACCCATCATATGCCCCACTCTCCAGTGCGAAACGGATAGCAGCGGGCACTTCGAACGCGCCCGGAACCGTCATTATCTCGAAACTGTGCCCGCCGCGCTTTAGCTCCGCCACCGCGCCCTTGGTGAGTGCATCGGCGATGTCGTCGTAGAAACGGGATTCGACTATGAGTATATGCGCCACGGCGATCTTTCTACGTGATGGGATAATGCCCGGTGATGGTGAGGCCGTATCCTTCAAGGCCCACCACCGGGCGGCTGGAATTGGTCAACAATAGCATCTCGCGCACGCCCAAATCGAGCAGAATCTGCGCGCCGATGCCATAATCGCGCAACGGCGCCGACGCCGGAAGCGCCGCGTCGCCCCGCTGGCGGGCAGAGAGCTTGTCGGAAAGCGCGGTACGCACCGCCTCACGCAGCAGCACGACGACGCCGCTTCCCTCCTCGCCGATGATCTCCATCGCGCGCTGGAGATCGCCGCCGCGATTGCCGTAACTATCGCCCAGCACGTCGTGCAGAATATCGAGTGCATGCATGCGTACCGGCACAGGCTTGCCCGGCGTGATGACGCCCTTCACCAGCGCCACATGCTCAATATTTTCAACGCGATTGGTGTAAATAACCATGCGGAAATCGCCGCCGTGGCGGCTGTGGAACGTGGTTTCCAGCGTGCGCTCCACCAGCCGGTCGTGTTTCAGGCGGTAGGCGATGAGGTCGGCGATGGTGGCGATCTTCAGGTCATGCGCCCGCGCGAACGGCAGCAGGTCGGGAAGCCGCGCCATCGTGCCATCGTCATTCATGATCTCGCAGATGACGCCTGCGGGCGGCAGCCCCGCAAGGCGCGCAATATCCACCGCCGCCTCCGTATGGCCCGCACGCACCAGCACGCCGCCGTCACGCGCGACCAGCGGAAACACATGCCCCGGCGTGCAAATATCCTCCGGCCCTCTGGCCAGGTCGGTGGCCACCGCGATGGTATGCGCGCGATCAGCGGCGGAGATGCCAGTAGTAACCCCTTCCTTCGCCTCAATGGATACGGTGAATGCCGTGCTATGGCGCGATTCATTATGCCGCGCCATGAGCGGCAGGTTCAGACGCTCCACCTGCTCGTGCATCATGGCAAGGCAGATCAGTCCGCGCCCATATTTGGCCATGAAGTTGATCGCATCCGCATCCGCATGCGCGGACGGAATAACAAGGTCGCCCTCATTCTCGCGATCCTCATCATCGATGAGGATGCACATGCGGCCCGCCTTGATGTCGACAAGCACGTCCTCGATGGAGGAAAGTTGTGTTTCGGTATGCGGCACTCATGTACTCCATGATATGTGAATATTGGCGTCCGCGCCGTCAGCCCAGAAGATTTTCGCTTTTCTTGAAGCTCATCGCTTCCCAATCCCGCCCAAATACGTTTTGCAGACTTGCGGTCAATGCATCCCTGACCTCTTTTTCTGTGCCATACTTTGTCCCCAATTCCAAGGGCACTGAGCCGGAGATGATACCTATCTCATTTCTAGTGCCATCGGCTCCAAGGCCCTGAACGGTTCTAAATTTGCGGAACGCCGCATACATCATCCCGGCGGCATCGTCGAATGACATAGTTCCCTGAGCAAGCCCAGCTATGATCTTCCCAATTACATCATCCGTTAAGTTCGTACTTCTTTTAGGTGTGCTCATGTTCTATCCTTCCGAATCAGCTAACAATCTCTCCACATAGCGCGCGAGCATGTCCACTTCCAGATTCAGCCGCGCCCCCCTCACCGCATCGCCCAGCGTTGTATGCTGCAAGGTATGCGGAATGATGTTCACCGTGAAGCGCACACCCTGCACCGCGTTCACCGTGAGCGATACGCCATCGAGCGTCACCGAGCCTTTTTCCGCGATGAATTTCGCCAGCGGAGCGGGCGCGGCGAGCGTCAGTACATGCGCGCCACCCGCGATGCTCACGTCCACTATCTCCGCGAGGCCGTCCACATGGCCGGACACCATATGCCCACCCAGCGCATCGCCCATGCGGAGCGCCTGCTCAAGATTCACCTTCGTTCCCTGCGCCCACGATCCCGCCGTGGTACGCGCGCAGGTTTCCGGCGATACTTCCACTGCGAACCAGCCCGCGCCTTTCTCCACCACCGTCAGGCATACGCCCGCACAGGCGATGGAATCGCCCAGCGCCACGCGCGCCATGTCGTAGTGTGTCGCAATGGTGACGCGGGCGTTGCCGCCCGGCAGCACGCTCGACACCGTGCCGACGTCCGTGATGATCCCTGTGAACACTAATTACCTGCCGCCGCCTCGTACACTTCCAGTATATCGTCCCCGACCGGCCTTATAGCAGTACGCGAGAAATGCGGCAATGCTTCCATACGCTCCAGCCCCATATGGGCCACGGCGGGCAGGCCGTCCTCGCCCATCATGGTGGCGGCGCGGAACCAGTAGACGCGGTCCATGAGCCGCTCTTTTACCACGGCGGTCGCCACCTGCGCGCCGCCCTCGATGAACACGCGGGTGATGCCCTCCTGCGCCAGCGTGGCAAGCGCTGTGGAGAGATCCACATGCCCCGCCGTATCGTGCGTGGTGAATATCTTGACGCCCTTGGCGAGCAGCGCGTCACTCTTCTTGCCCTGCGTCCGGACGGCGCGCTCAAGTGTTATCACCCAGAGCGGTATGTCCTTCGCGCTTGCTACGAGGCGGCTGTTCTCGTCAATGATGAGGCGGCTATCCAATACCACGCGCACAGGAGAATATCCCTCCAGCCCCGGCAGGCGGCAGGTGAGCATCGGGTCATCGGCATAGACCGTGCTGCTGCCCACCAGAATGGCGTCATACTGCGCGCGCAGGCGGTGCACCACCCCGCGCGCGGGTGCGCCCGTGATCCACTGGCTGTCGCCGGAGCGCAGCGCGATGCGCCCGTCGAGCGTCGTCGCATATTTGAGCGCGACGTAGGGCATGCGCTGTTCGATGCGCTTGAAGAATCCGGCGTTGAGCGCGCGCGCTTCCACCTCGCATACGCCCACGGCAACCTCGATGCCCGCTTCTTTCAGGATGGCGATGCCTGCGCCGTTGGTGCGGTCGTCGGGGTCTTTCACCGCTACAACGACGCGCGCGATACCGGAATTCGCCAATGATCTCGCACAGGACGGCGTTTTGCCTTCGTGGGCGCAAGGCTCCAGCGTGACATAGGCGGTCGCGCCCTTCGCCGCATCGCCCGCCCGGGCGAGTGCTTCCATCTCGGCATGCGGGCGTCCGCCCGGTTGCGTCCAGCCGCGCGCGATGACCTGGCCATCCTTTACGAGCACGCAGCCCACGGCAGGATTCGGCCAGACATTGCCCAAGCCCCGGCGCGCAAGCCCGAGCGCCATCTGCATATAACGGAGGTCAGTGGTGAGGGTGTCGGACATAGCAGACGCTCGCAGGTCGCATGGTTTCGGCAGTTGCGGTTACCCTACCACTGACCCCCGACCCCCCACAACCGATTTTGCTATTTCTTCTTCTTCGCCGGCCCCAGATTGCCGACGAGGCTTTCGAAGTCCTTGGCCTCGCGGAAGTTACGGTATACGGACGCGAAGCGGATATAGGCCACGTCGTCGGTATTCTTGAGTGCTTCCATGACCATCTCGCCGATGAGGTCGGTGGCGATCTCGCTCTCGCCCATGCTTTCCAGCTTGCGGACGATGTTGTTCACCATCTGCTCGACCTGCTCCTCATCGACCGGGCGCTTGCGTACGGCCATGGTGATGGAGCGCGCGATCTTGTCGCGATCGAAGGGGCGGCGCACGCCGTTCTTTTTGACGACGGTGAGTTCACGCAGTTGCACACGCTCGAACGTAGTGAAGCGCGAATCGCATTCCGGGCAGTAGCGGCGGCGGCGGATCGCCATACCGTCCTCGCTGGGACGCGAATCTTTTACCTGCGTATCTTCATGGCCGCAAAAAGGACATTTCATCGCCGAAGCTCATCGTTGTTTATACGAGTATCGAGCCGGCGTCCTTACGGTTAATTCCCGTAGATCGGGAAGCGGTCGCACAGCTGCTCCACCGCCTTTAACACGTTTGCTTCCGTTTTGCCATTATTATCAACATCTTGTGCCAAACCATCCAGAACATCCCCTATCAGGTGGCCGATTTGTGTGAATTCTGCCACACCGAACCCACGGGTAGTGCCAGCCGGGGAACCCAGCCGCACGCCGGAGGTTACCATGGGTTTTTCGGGGTCGAAGGGTATGGCATTCTTGTTACAGGTGAGGCCCGCGCGCTCAAGGCTCTGCTCCACCACGTTGCCGGTGAGCTTCTTGGGCCGCAGATCCACCAGCACGATATGGCTGTCCGTACCGCCGGATACGATCGCCAGTCCGCGCTCGACCAGCGTTTTCGCCAGCGCGCGCGCGTTATCGATGGTCGCCTGCCCATAGGCCTTGAACTCCGGCGTGAGCGCCTCGCCCAGCGCCACGGCCTTGGCCGCGATGACATGCATCAGCGGGCCGCCCTGCAGGCCGGGGAATATCGCCGAATTGATCTTCTTGGCGATCTCCTCGTCATTGGTGAAGATCATGCCGCCGCGCGGGCCGCGCAGGGTCTTGTGCGTGGTGGTGGTAGTGACATGCGCGTGCGGAACCGGGTTCGGATAGACTCCCGCCGCAATCAGCCCCGCATAATGCGCCATATCGACCATCAGATATGCGCCAACACTGTCGGCGATCTTACGGAAGCGCGCGAAATCGATCTGGCGTGGATATGCCGATGCACCCGCCACGATCATTTTCGGTTTATGTTCCTTGGCAAGACGTTCGACCTCTTCGTAATCGATCAGCGCGTCTTCCTGACGCACGCCATACTGCACCGGGTTGAACCATTTGCCCGACATATTGGGTTTCGCGCCATGGGTCAGGTGTCCGCCCGAGGCCAGCGACATGCCGAGGATGGTATCGCCCGGCTGCAGGAGCGCCAGAAAACATCCCTGATTCGCCTGCGAACCGGAGCTGGGCTGCACATTCACATAGGCCGAACCAAAGACCTTTTTGCCACGCTCGATAGCCAGCGATTCCACCACATCGGCATATTCGCACCCGCCGTAATAGCGCTTGCCCGGATAGCCTTCCGCATATTTGTTGGTGAATACCGAGCCTTGCGCTTCCAGCACTGCCTTGCTCACGATGTTCTCGGAGGCGATGAGCTCGATGCCCTTCTGCTCGCGCTTTAATTCCTTGCGGATAGCATCGAACACGTCCTTGTCGCGCGATTCCAGATCCGCGCCGAAGAAATCCTTGGTGTTATGCATGGTGGTCACTTTCGCTGATTGCATATAATTCCCTCTTCATTAACGTCATCCTGCGCGAAAGCGTAGGATGACGGCCTTCAACCCAATTTATCCACGCGGCGCTGGTGGCGGCCGCCTTCGAATTCCGTTGTGAGGAATGCCTTGAGGCACTCCTGCGCCAGCGCTTCGCTGACGATACGCGCGCCCAGCACGAGGACGTTCGCGTCGTTATGCTGACGGGAAAGCATTGCGGTCTCCACGCTATGGCAGAGCGCCGCGCGGACGCCCGGATAGCGGTTGGCGGCGATGCTCATGCCGATGCCCGACCCGCAGATGAGTACGCCGAATTTCGCGTTTCCGCTTTCGATAGCCGCCGCCACCGCTTCGGCATAATCCGGATAATCCACCGAGGCGTCGCTGTCGGGACCCAGATCGTCGGCCTCATAGCCCAGCACGACAATATCCTCCACGAGTAGCGCCTTCAGCGCCACGCCCGCGTGATCCGATGCGATCGCAATGATTCCCTTCCCCATGGGCGGGGTTTATAGAGGAATTCAGAGGGATTGGCCAGCTTTTTAGAGGATTTTCCACCTCTGGTTCCGACATGAGGCTTCCATAAAATGTTTCACGTGAAACATTCTGGGCCCTCCCTTACGGGTTCGGATCGGTCACAAAACAGAGTTTAAGCAATTTCGTCGCCAGCGCCGACTGGCGAATGAGGCAGATGGCGTTGAGCGTTCCGGAAACTCCGGTTTCGCAGCCCACCGCCCCCAGTTTGGGCGTGGCGATATTGTTATAGTCGGACTTCGTGTTGAAGGCGATCTGGCAGGCATCCTCATCCACAACTCCGCCCGCCGCCTTGATGATCTGCCAGCGCTCCCAGAACATCACCATGTCATCATAGGTCGCGG
>JADZBT010000022.1 GCA_020851915.1 Alphaproteobacteria bacterium
AAGACACATCAGGCTGAACAGGGTAATTCTGAGCATGGTCATATCGTCATACCTCTCTTATCTGGGGAAGTTTCGCATCCGGTAATCTTATGTATAGCGGATGCACAGGCTCCCTGCCCGCGCCCGCCGCCAATTTTTCCGCTGCTATCTCCGCGACCGCCCGCGCATCCGGCAGCACCGACATGTCCGCGCCCTCCATATCCTCGGTGGGCACAAGCGCGGCATCGCCGAGCGGCGTACGCATCGCGTCGAAGCGTTGAAAATACACCTGACCGCGCCGTGCATCAAGTACGGCGTCGATTTCTTCACCTGCGCTACCCTGCTGCTGGCGCATCAATGCCACCGCCTCCAGCGTCGTGACGCCGATCAGCGGCTTGCCCGCCGCCAGCGCGATGCCCTTCGCTGTGGCAAGTCCGATACGCACGCCGGTAAAACTGCCCGGCCCGACCGTTACGGCCACTGCATCGAGTGCATCATACGTCACACCACTTTCCGTCAACGCCTGCTCTATCATCGGCAACAGCATTTCCGCCTGAATCGCGGTGCGCGGCTCGTGCAGGAAGACTCTTATTTCTCCCTTCACCGCCACCGCCACCGAGGCCGTGCCCATGCAGGCGTCAAATGCCAATATATTCATATTAATCAAATCGCTGTGAATACAATGCAGTCCAAAAACGCGGAACGTTGCGCCGCACCATAAAATACTCTATAACCGCCTTGAGTAAGGTATACCACAAATAAAAGCGAACATATAAACGCTCGTACAGACAGAGAGGCCAGCATGACGCACCGCACCGCCACACTTACCATCGACGGCAAACCCTCCATCGAGATGCCGATCTACGATGCCAGCGAAGGGCCCAGCGTCATCGACATCAGCAAGCTCTACGGCCAGACCGGCTATTTCAGCTATGATCCGGGCTTCCTCTCCACCGCATCGTGCGAGTCCAAGATCACCTATATCGACGGCGACAAGGGCATCCTGCGCTATCGCGGCTACGACATCGCCGATCTCGCGGAAAAGAGCAACTTCCTCGAAGTCTGCCACTTGCTGCTGTACGGAGAGCTTCCTGACCAGAAGGAACGCGACCAGTTCGAGCACGACATCACCTACCACACGATGGTGCATGAACAGCTCCAGTTCCTCTATCGCGGATTCCCGCGCCGCGCGCATCCCATGGCGATCATGGTGGGCGCCGTGGCGTCGCTCTCGGCCTTCTACCATGACAGCTTGAACATCTATGACGAGAAGCAGCGCGAGCTTTCCGCGCTCCGCATGATCGCCAAGATGCCGACGCTCGCGGCCATGGCCTATAAATATTCCATCGGCCAGCCGTTCATCTATCCAAATAACGAACTCAGCTTCGCCGAGAATTTCCTGCACATGATGTTCGCCACCCCGTGCGAGAAGTACAAGGTCAGCCCGAAGATCGTCAGCGCCATGGACAAGCTGCTTATCCTCCATGCCGACCATGAACAGAATGCTTCCACTTCAACGGTACGCCTCGCCGGTTCCTCCGGCGCCAACCCGTTCGCCTGCATCGGCGCGGGTATAGCCTCGCTCTGGGGCCCGGCACATGGCGGCGCGAACGAAGCCGTTATCTCGATGCTCGAAGAGATCGGTGACGTGAGCAAGGTCAGTGAATGCATCAAGCGCGCCAAGGACAAGAACGATCCGTTCCGCCTGATGGGCTTCGGCCATCGCGTCTACAAGAATTACGATCCACGCGCTTCGGTGCTCAAAGAATCATGCCACGAGGTGCTCGACGAGCTCGGCATGCATAACGAGCCGTTGCTCAAGATCGCGCTCGAACTGGAGCGCATCGCGCTGGAGGATGATTATTTCGTGCAGCGCAAGCTCTACCCGAACGTGGATTTCTATTCCGGTATCATCTACCGCGCAATGGGCATCCCGACGCAGATCTACACCGTGCTGTTCGCCATCGCGCGTACGGTCGGCTGGGTAGCGCAATGGCGCGAAATGATCGAGGATCCGCAGACCAAGATCGGCCGCCCGCGTCAGCTGTTCACCGGTTCCGCATCGCGCGAATTCGTGCCCGTAGAAAAGCGCGGGGCGGCAAAAGCAAGGTCAGCCGCGTAAGTGACCGCCGATCAGCGCCCCACTTACGTGCTCACCCTCTCCTGCCACGACGTGGTGGGGATCGTGGCCGCAGTATCGGGGTTCCTGTCGGAGAACCGCTGCTTCATCATCGAATCCGCACAGTTCGGCGACGCCTCCACCGGGCGCTTCTTCATGCGTACGGAGTTCTCCATACAGGAACCGGGCCTCACCGCCGATACGGTGGGCACGCGCTTCCAGGCGGTAGCGACGCGCTTCGGCATGGAGTGGAACATCGCCGACAAATCGCGGCGCATGCGTACGCTGGTGATGGTGTCGCAGCATGGGCATTGTTTCAATGACATCCTCCACCGCTACGCCAGCCGCACCCTGCCCATCGACGTGGTGGGCGTGGTGTCCAACCACGAGGCCATGCGTAGCCTCAGCGAGTGGCATGAGATACCCTATCATTACCTGCCAGTAACGGCGGAGAGCAAAGCCGCGCAGGAAAAACAGGTGCTCGATATTGTCGAGAAAGAGCGCGTGGAGCTGGTCATCCTCGCGCGTTATATGCAGGTGCTGTCGCCCGCGCTCGTGGATAAGCTGAAGGGCCGCGCCATCAACATCCATCATTCGTTCCTGCCGGGATTCAAGGGCGCGAAACCCTACCATCAAGCCTATGACCGGGGCGTGAAGATCATCGGCGCGACCGCGCATTACGTCAGCAACGAGCTGGACGAAGGGCCGATCATCGAGCAGGAGGTCACCCGCGTGGATCATACCGATTCGCCGGAGGAACTGAAATCCATGGGCTATGACATCGAGAACCTCGTGCTGGCGCGTGCGGTGAAATACCACAGCGAGCACCGCGTGCTCATCAACGGGACCAAGACCGTGGTGTTCCGATGAGCGCCGCATTCACTGATTTTGCCAACACTCTGGCCGATGCCGCAGGCGGCATCGCGCGCCGCTATTTCCGCACCGCCTACGACAGCAGCCTCAAGAGCGACCATACGCCCGTCACCATCGCGGACAAGGAGATCGAAGCCACATTACGCACGATGATCGAGGCAGAATACCCGGAACACGGCATCTTCGGCGAGGAAACCGGCATCACCCACCGCGAGGCGGAATATCTCTGGGTCATCGACCCCATCGACGGCACGCGCGCCTTCATGGCAGGCAAACCCACCTTCACCACGCTCATCGCCTTATGCCGCCACGGTGAACCGATACTGGGCATCATCGACCAGCCCATCGCACGCGAACGCTGGATAGGTGATGGAAGGCGCACCACGCTGAATGGCAAGGCGGTGCGGGTACGTCCCTGCGCGGCGCTGGATAGCGCCATTTTCTCCACCACCTCGCCCTACCTGTTCAGCGATCAGGAACGGACTAAATTCGAGCGTATCCGCGAGGCAGCGCAAAGCACCCTCTTCGGCAGCGATGCCTACGCCTATGCCCTGCTCGCCTCCGGCTGCATCGATCTGGTGGTCGAAAGTGGCCTGAAACCCTATGATTTCGCCGCCCTCATCCCCGTCGTTGAGGGCGCGGGCGGCATCATCACCGACTGGCAGGGCGAAAAACTCTCGCTCAACTCTCCCGGCCATGTTATAGCGGCGGGCGATAAGGCGCTGCACGGGCAGGCATTGGGGTTACTCAAATAATGCCATCCCGGCGCAGGCCGGGATCTCATCTATCTCTGGACGCCCGTGGATGCATAAGATCCCGGCCTGCGCCGGGATGACAAAAAGAAAGATGGAATTATGAAGCCCATCCACATCATCGGCGGAGGACTCGCCGGCAGCGAGGCGGCATGGCAGGTGAGCCGTGCGGGCGTTCCCGTCGTACTGCATGAGATGCGCTCCAAGGAACGCAAGACCGCCGCGCACCAGACCGATACGCTGGCCGAGCTGGTATGCTCCAACTCCTTCCGCTCCGACGATGCAGCGCGCAATGCCGTGGGATTGTTGCACGAGGAAATGCGCCGTGCCGGGTCACTCATCATGCGCTGCGCCGACGCACATAAAGTACCCGCCGGTGGCGCGCTGGCCGTGGACCGCGAGCCGTTTGCACTGGCCGTACAGAGCGCGCTGGAGGCCGAGCCGCTGGTAAGTATCGTGCGCGAAGAGATTTCCGAATTGCCTTCCGCCGACTGGGGCAGCGTCATCATCGCTACCGGGCCGCTGACCTCCGATGCACTCAGCACCTCGATACGTCAAACGACCGGCGAAGAACATCTCGCTTTCTTCGATGCCATCGCGCCCATCGTGCATCACGAGAGCATCGACTTCAGCAAGGCATGGTTCCAGAGCCGCTATGACAAGGGCGACGGCAAGGACTACGTCAACTGCCCGATGAACAAGGAACAATACTACGCCTTCATCGACGCGCTGATCGCGGCGGAAAAGACCGAATTCAAGGAATGGGAAAAGAACACGCCGTATTTTGAGGGCTGCCTGCCCATCGAGGTTATGGCCGAACGTGGCCGCGAAACGCTGTCCTTCGGCCCGATGAAACCGGTGGGACTCGACAACCCGCATTCCAGCGAACGTCCCCACGCGGTGGTACAGTTGCGGCAGGACAATAAACTCGCCACGCTCTATAACATCGTAGGCTTCCAGACCAAGATGAAATATGGCGAACAGCAGCGTATCTTCCGCATGATACCGGGGCTGGAGAACGCCGAGTTCGCGCGGCTGGGCGGTATCCACCGCAACACCTTCATCAACAGCCCGCGACTGCTGGACGGCGTGCTGCGCCTGAGATCCGCACCACATA
>JADZBT010000023.1 GCA_020851915.1 Alphaproteobacteria bacterium
CCCAACCATGTCGGCAAACGCGAAGTGCTCGCGCGCACGCCGTCGAAGGAATACGGTTAGGATAGCGCAAATCTACCGCTCCCACGCGTTTCTGATGCTGGCCACGGGGTGCGTTCTGATGTGGAGGCTTATGGCCTCTTGGGGATAGCCCATCAAGTCACCCATTCTCTGGTGATATTCCGGTTTATTTCTATCCAGCTTCCGAATTTCCTGAATTTCCGCCAGTTGCCACGGCTCCCGGTACACGAATACCATATGTTCCGCCCCACGCCTGCGCCCATCCTCCTTGAACGGCATTATCCGCAGGCCATGTTGCATAAGTACAGATTGGATTTCTTCCGGGGAATACCCTTCGTATTCGCTCAGAACCGCTACATACGCGGCGGGTTTCGTACCGGCGGCAACGGCCAGCAGGTCATCCAGTTGCGATCCGCCGCAGAAGCTGGGGGCCGGACATTCTACAGTGGGGCGAAACGACTTCAGTTGCTCAATGCGTTGTTCAAGCGGGTGCATAGGCCGTACTGTAACAGTTTTTGGTTACCTATGGGTTAAATACCCGCGACATACAGCATATTCTTGATAACCCCCGTGCTTTCCCTATACTGGGGCAGTAATTTGTAAAATATAGAGAAACCAGCATTTATGCCCACTCCCCCCTTCTCCGCCATCATCCTCGCCGCAGGCAAAGGCACGCGCATGAAGTCGGATCTGCCCAAGGTGCTGCACCGGGTGGCGGGTGTTTCGATGCTCGCGCATGTCATCCACGCGGTCGCGCCGCTGAAGCCGCACAAAATCATCACCGTCGTCGCGCCCGATATGCCGGAAGTGGAGAAAGCCGCTAAAGACGCACACCCCGCCGTCACCTGCGCGGTGCAACCGAAACAGCTCGGCACGGCCGATGCCGTGAAGGCCGCGCGCAAGGCGCTGGGCAACAGCAAGGGCGACGTCATCATCCTGTTCGGCGACACACCGCTCATCACCTCCCAGACCATCGGGAAGGCGCTCAAGGCGCTGAATGGCGCGAAGCAACCCAGCGTCGTCGTAGTGGGCATCCGCCCGGGCGACCCCACCGGCTACGGCCGCCTCGTCACCGACGCCAAAGGTGCACTCACACATATCGTCGAAGAGAAAGACGCCACCCCCGCCGAGCGCAAGATCGGCCTGTGCAATTCCGGCATCATGGCCGTGAAGGGCTCCGCCCTTTTCACCCTGCTCGACAAGGTGAAACCGCAGAACGCGCAGAAGGAATATTACCTCACCGACATCATCGCCATCGCCCGCAAAGCGAAGCTCATCTGCCACGTGGCCGAGGCCGATGCCACGGAGCTTTCCGGCATCAATTCCCGCGCCCAACTCGCCGCCTGCGAGGCCGCGATGCAAGAGCGCCTTCGCGCAAAAGCCATGGCGAACGGCGCGACGCTCATCGATCCCGCGAGCGTGTTCCTCTCCGCCGACACCACACTCGGACGCGACGTCACCATCCAGCCCGGCGTTTATTTTGGCCCCGGCGTGACCGTCGGCGACCATGTCGAGATCCGCGCCTACAGCCACATCGAAGGCACGACGCTACACGATCACGTCACCGTCGGCCCCTTCGCGCGGCTGCGGCCCGGCACGGTCATCGAGTCCGGCGCGCGCATCGGTAATTTCGTCGAGGTAAAAAACGCGACGCTGCACGCAGGCGCGAAAGCCAACCATCTGAGCTACATCGGCGACGCCGAAGTGGGCCGCGACTCCAACATCGGCGCGGGGACCATCACCTGCAATTACGACGGCTACCGCAAATCGAAAACCGTTATCGGCGAGCATGTGTTCATCGGCTCCAACTCCGCCCTCGTCGCTCCCGTCACCATCGCCGACGGCGCGATCGTGGCCGCCGGCAGCACCATCACCGAGGACATCGCCAAAGACGCGCTGGTGCTGGCCCGCAGCGCCCAGACCCCCATTTCCGGCGGCGCCGCCAAGTTCCGGAAAAAGCGCCAAAAACCCTGATTTTATGTCATATTTAGCAAAAGCTTAATATTTCGTCCCTATAATTGCGGTATGATGCGAAGGGTGAACATCGCACACAGGTAAGCGCAGATGGGCTTTGGTGATTGGTTGGATGACTTTGGTGACCTTGTGTCTGGCGCATGGGGCTGGACGCGAAAGAAAACCACGGAGCTCACAGGCTGGGATGCGCTGGGCTGGGTGGAGGAAAAAGCGACGCCGCTGATAGAACAGGCGCAGGACAAAAGCGCCGAGATCGTGAACTGGGTCAACAAGACCGCCACCGAGACATGGGAAAAGGTCACGGTGTTTGCGGATGAGACATGGGACAAGGCCCAAAACACCTATCAGGAATTGACCGAAAAAGCCGAAGACGCCTTTGAGGCACTGGTTCCCGAACCGGCCCCCGCAGAGGAAGCGCCCACCGTCCCCTCCGCAAATCTCCTTTCCGACACGCTAGGTGCGCTCCGTCAGCCGGTAGACATCGTTGCCAGCGATCCCCGCAGCCAGTTGCCGCTGTTCGCCACCTATATCTCCCAACTCAACGACCAGGTAGGCACGGATTGGAAAAGCATGCCGGTGGAGCTGGTGGATCCCGCCATCATCTGGAACCTGAAGTGGCTGAAGGGCGAACACCTCATCGACGAGTCCTACGTCATCGACAAGAACACCACCATGGAACAACTCGCCGCGTGGGCCTCCACCGATCCGAAGCTGCGCGCTTATCTGAACCAGCAGCTCGCCGCCAACTGAGGCACGACGGATAAAGAGATCTCCTACGGCACGTCGCGCGCCGTGAAGCTCAGCAACGCGGTCGTCGATGCGACGCTTGCCAGCGCGGATACCAGCATCGCCTCCGGGAACGCGGATCCCACCGGAAACTTCGCCGCCCTCACCCCGATGCAACCCTCCGCCAACGCCATCGGCGATTAAGCCCGTTACACAATAAGTGAAGAATTGGGCTCGTTGACACCGTAATACGAAAGATGTTACTTCGGTGTTACGGAATATATTTCGAGAGTGAGCCAATGGATTTACCGCCGCTTTCCCCTAGAGAGGCCGCAACCAGATTGGGCGTTTCTGAACAGAGGGTAAGGACGCTGCTCCGCGATAAAATCCTGAGTGGCCAGCAGATCGGTAAAACATGGTGCGTTGATCCGATCTCTATTGAGCAATATTTACGCAAACAATCGAGCCAAAACCCCTCGGATAAGCGCAGCAACATCGCCCACACCGGCGTCAGGGCATTATCTTTCTTCTCAGGCGCAATGGGCCTTGATCTCGGCCTGGAAAAGGCCGGGATAGAAATCGCGCTGGCGTGTGAGGTTGATAAACGCTGCCGTCAGACGATACTGGCAAACCGCCCGGATATTGCACTCATCGGCGATATTACCGCTTACGATCCCTCAGAAATCCTTGATTATGCCGGCATAAAGGCGGGCGAGGTGGACATCATTGCCGGTGGCCCGCCCTGTCAAGCCTTCTCAACTGCCGGATCCCGCAGGGCATTCAATGATGAAAGAGGAAATGTTTTTCTCCGTTATCTCGATGTAATTTTAGCATTACGTCCTCGGTATGCGGTGATTGAAAATGTACGAGGATTATTATCCGCTCCGCTAAACCATCGGCCCCACGCGGAGCGCGGAGAACACAACGCTCCACTGCGTGCCGATGAAAGACCGGGGGGGGCACTCGCCCATATTGTTCAGCTTTTGCGCGCAGGGGGGTACAGCGTCAGCTTCAATTTATACAATGCGGCGAACTACGGAGTGCCTCAAATACGCGAGCGAGTGGTCATAATATGCAGCCGGGATGGCAGCAGGGTTCCTTATATGAATCCCACCCACTCCGATAATCCCGAATTTGGTCTTCCGAGGTGGCAGACCCTCCAAAATGCCATTGGCGACCTCGATAGCGC
>JADZBT010000024.1 GCA_020851915.1 Alphaproteobacteria bacterium
TTCATCGAGGATCTGCGCGAGGAATTCGTGCGCGATTATGTGTTCCCGATGTTCCGCGCCAATGCGCTCTATGAGGGGAAATACCTGCTGGGCACATCCATCGCGCGACCACTCATCGCCAAGCGCCAGATCGAGATCGCGCTGGAAACGGGCGCGGATGCGGTGAGCCACGGCGCGACCGGTAAGGGCAACGATCAGGTGCGTTTCGAGCTGGGCTATTATGGGCTGAAGCCGGACATCAAGGTGATCGCGCCGTGGCGCGAGTGGGATCTGACCTCGCGCACCAAGCTGCTGGAGTATGCCGAGCAGCACCAGATACCGATCGCCAAGGACAAGCGCGGCGAAGCACCGTATTCGATGGATGCCAACCTGCTGCACATCTCGTATGAGGGCAAGGTGCTGGAAGACCCGTGGGAAGGGTATGACGAAGGCATGTTCCGCCGCACGGTGTCGCCGCAGGAAGCGCCCGATATGCCGACCGAGATCACCATCGATTTCGAGAAGGGCGACGCGGTGGCGCTGAATGGCAAGAAACTCTCTCCGGCGAAGCTGCTGGAGGCGTTGAACGACGTCGCGGGCAAGAACGGCATCGGACGCCTCGACATCGTGGAAAACCGCTTTGTCGGCATGAAGTCGCGCGGCGTGTACGAAACACCGGGCGGCACGGTGCTATTAGAGGCGCATCGCGGCATTGAGAGCATCACGCTCGACCGCGAGGCGGCGCACCTGAAGGACGAGCTGATGCCGCGCTATGCCTCGCTCATCTATAACGGCTTCTGGTTCTCGCCCGAGCGCCAGATGTTGCAGGCACTCATCGACAAGAGCCAGGAGCGCGTGACGGGAACGGTGCGCCTGCGGCTCTATAAGGGCAATGTGGAGCTGACGGGACGCAAGTCGCCCTTCAGCATCTACAGTCAGGACCATGTGACGTTCGAGGAAGATTCGGTCTATGACCAGCGCGATGCGGCGGGCTTTATCAAGCTGAATGCGCTGCGGCTGAGGTTGGCGCGGCGGGATTAATGATTTTTGCGTCCTCGGGCTTGACCCGAGGGCCCAGCCAAGCCGCAAGACTGGGTCCTCGGGTCAAGCCCGAGGACGTCAAGATAGAAGGAATCCTGCGGCGCGCAGCATCTGCCGTGTTTCGTGCAGCGGCAATCCGACGACGCTGCTGTAGGAGCCGTTGATCCATGGGATGAATGCGGCGGCGAGGCCCTGGATGGCGTAGCCGCCGGCTTTGCCGTTCCATTCGCCGGAGGCGAGGTAGGCGTCGATCTCGCGTGTGTCCAATCGGGCGAATCTTACCGATGTATCGACGATGCGCGAGTGCATTTCGCCTGCGGCATTCACCACTGCGATCGCTGTATATACATGATGTCGCCGCCCGGAGAGCAGGGTGAGGCACTTGCGCGCGGTCTGTTCATCTTCCGCTTTGGGGAGGATGCGTCTGCCGCAGGCGACGACGGTATCCGCGCCTAATACGACTGCGCCGGGATGCTGTGCTGCGACGGCGCGGGTTTTCTCTTCTGCGAGGCGCAGGGCGTGGAGATGTGGCAACTCGCCTTTGCGCGGGGATTCGTTGATATTGGCGGCTGCAACGGCATCGGGGACAATGCCGATCTGTGCCAGCAGTTGCAGGCGGCGGGGGGAGGCGGAAGCGAGGATGAGTTGCGGCATGTCGGCCTCCGTCGGAGGAGGTTATTTCGCGCGGAAGGTGATGCGGCCCTTGGTGAGGTCGTATGGGGTCATCTCGATGGTGACTGTATCGCCCACCAGCACGCGGATGCGGTTCTTACGCATGCGGCCGGAGGTGTGCGCGAGTATCTCGTGCCCGTTCTCCAGCGTCACGCGGAACATCGCGTTGGGGAGCAATTCTTTCACCGTGCCTTGAAATTCAAGTAGTTCTTCTTTTGCCATAGCGGCCTTTCATATACGAACTCGTGAGAAATGCAAGCGTTCTTGGGGCGAGGACATGGGAAAGACCGTCATCCCGGCGAAGGCCGGGATCTTATCTCTCCTTATACATAACCGGATATATGAGATCCCGGCCTGCGCCGGGATGGCGTGAATAATGGGGCGCTACGCCCGCTTCGCCTGCGGGTTCAGCTCGGTGTTGAAGCAACGCTGGTAGCACTCGTCGAGGATGGGGCGCTCGGTTTCATCGCACTTGTTGTAGAACGAAAAGCGGAAGGCGGTTTCCATGTTGCCGAATATTCTGGCGTTCTCGGCCCAGGTGATGACGGTGCGCGGCGACATGACGGTGGAGAGGTCGCCGTTGATGAAGGCTTCGCGCGTGAGGTTGGCGAGCGCTACCATCGCGGCGACGTCTTCTTTGCCCTTCTTGCTGGCGTAGCCGCCGACCTTGGCCAGCACGATGGCCTCTTCGTCCTTCGCGGGGAGGTAGTTGAGCGTCGCCACGATGTTCCAGCGATCCATCTGCCCCTGATTGATGGGGTGCGTGCCGTGATAGAGCCCGGTGGTATCGCCGAGGCCAATAGTGTTGGCGGTGGCGAACAGGCGGAAGCAGGGATGCGGGTGCAGTATCTTGTTCTGGTCGAGCAGCGTGAGGCGGCCTTCGGCCTCCAGCACGCGCTGGATGACGAACATCACGTCCGGGCGGCCCGCGTCGTATTCGTCGAAAACGAGCGCGACGTTGCGCTGGATGGCCCAGGGCAGAATGCCTTCGCGGAATTCGGTGACCTGCTTGCCGTCGCGGATGACGATGGCGTCCTTGCCGATGAGGTCGATGCGGCTGATGTGGCTGTCGAGGTTGACGCGCACGCAGGGCCAGTTGAGGCGCGCGGCGACCTGTTCGATATGCGTGGATTTTCCCGTGCCGTGATAGCCCTGGATGATGACCTTGCGGCCATGCGCGAACCCCGCGAGGATGGCGAGGGTGATCTCTTCGTTGAACTGGTAACTCTTGTCGATGGGCGGCACGTATTCGTTGCGTTCCGAGAAGGCGGGAACCTCGATGTCGGTCTTGATGCCGAACAGTTTGCGCGACGACACGGTGATGTCGGGCTTCGCGAAGAGAGGGTCGGTGGGAGTGGGGGATTTTTTGGCCATATGTTTTTCCTTACGTCATTCCAGCGAGAGCTGGAATCCAGTGCATCTGGCTCTGGATCCTCGGGTCAAGCCCGAGGATGACATTGTTATTGATAATGTCCGCAATTCATCAAAAATTTGTACGCCTCATTCACTTTTTTGAAGCGCTCTTCCTTTGCTTTGTCCCCCTTATTAACATCAGGGTGCACCTGTTTGACAAGCTCTTTGTAGCGCGTCTTGATGGCTTTGCGGTCGGTGGGATATTCGAGGTTGAGCACGGCGAGCGCCTTGCTTTCTTCCGGCGGCAACGGAGGAGGGGCGCTGGCCGCCTCGTTGGGGAAGCTGTCCGAGAACATGCGGTGCACCTTGTCGTAGAGCTTCTGGGTGTCCGCGAACGGGTGCATGCCGATGTGCCAGGTGGGGCGATGCCCGGTGACGGATTCCTGCTGGAAGCGCACGATCTCCTCTTCGCTCATGCCGGAGAAATAATCCCACCGGGCGTTGTATTCGCGCGCATGCTCCGGGCAGAACCAGTAATAGTCGTTGCGGTTGTTGAAGGGGGAATGCGTATGGTACGGGCTGCTCTCGGTAACGCCCTTGCGCGATTTGGGTGCAGGGCAGTCTCCTGCGCGGGTGCATTCGGCCCATTCGCAGGGGCGGCTGTCCGACGGTGGCTTCGGTTTCTTTTTCATGCGGAGAGTATGCGGCGTTTGCGGTGGTTCCGCAAGATGAAGCCGCGTTATTCTTTGCTTTCCACGAGCGCGCGGATGAGGCCGTAGAGCGCTAGCTGATGATCCGGGGCGAGCTTGCGGAACTCGCGTGCAGCCTTCAGGCTGATGCGGGTCTGCGACGTGTCATCCTCATCCTCGGCAGGCGAAGATGCGGGCACTTCACCGAAAAAATATCCCACCGGTACGTCAAGCGCCGCCGCGATCGCAGCCAGCCTGCCGGCCGAGATGCGGTTGATGCCCTTCTCGTATTTATGGGCCTGCTGGTAGGTCACGCCGATCATCTCGGCGAGCTGTTGCTGCGAAAGCCCGAGCGTGATGCGAAGCTCAAGCAGTCTTTTGCTTACCAGCGAGTCTATGTCCTGTGCTCTGTCCATATGGCCGCCATTACGACTGCGTGCTTTAATTTCTAGCATGGGGCGCTCGTAATTGGAAATAAAGGTTGTATAGGCGCAATATTGTTTCTACCTTCTATGGAATTATTTCGTGCACGGTTTACAGGACGACAATGGATTTGTAAATAATAAGTTGTTGATTTATAAATATAAACCAACGGTTGGGCTTGTTGTCGTCCGAATCGCCTTTTTGGAATATTTCCATGCAGATGTTGCCGGGATAGGTGTGCTTTGGCGGTAAAATGGCATATTATTCCGAATTGCGGCGGGGTATGGATGTGGGCGAGGTTTTTAGTAACATTCTGGGAATGGAACAAGCATGACCGGTAGCGTAGCCGCGCAGATAGCAGAAAAAATACGGGAGCATATCGCCCCGGAACATCTGGAGATCATCGATGACTCTCACCGCCATGTGGGGCACGCCGGCGCGCGACCGGAAGGCGAAACGCACTTCACGCTGCTGGCGGTGTCCGATAAATTTTTGGGATTGTCGCGCATCGATCGCCACCGGCTGGTGCATGATGCGCTGCGCGAGGAACTGGCTGCGCGGGTGCACGCGCTGGCGATACGCGCCTACACACCGGAGGAATATGCGCGGTTGGCGCGCGCGGCGCTCTGATTCTTTCCTGCAACAGTGGGCAGCCCATGCGGCCTTAATGCAGTAGGCACACAATTAGTAGTTTTGCATGAGGAAAAAAGCCGGTACACTCAGCGCATGAGATTCCATTGGTTAGGCACAGCTCTATCGATCGCGCTTCTTGGCGGCGCGTTGCTGGCGGCGGATTCCGCAGAAGCGGCGACGCGGCGCTATTACGATACGCAACGCAGCGGAGGAGAATGCTCCCGCTATTTCGCGCGGCATGAGCGGTTGCAGGCCATCCCCGTGCACCTGCTGTCGGCCATCGCGCTGACGGAGTCCGGGCGCTACAGCGCCGCAGCGGGGCGTCGCGTGCCATGGCCGTGGACCATCAATGCCGACGGCAAGGGATATTATTTCAACACGCAGAAGGATGCCGTACAGGCGGCGGCTTATCTGCTCCGCCACGGCGCGAACAATATCGATGTGGGATGCATGCAGGTGAGTCTGATGGCGCACCCTAACGCGTTCCGCACGCTCTATCAGGCATTCGATCCGCGCTATAATGTGGCGTATGCGGCGCGCTTCCTGCGCGAGAAATTCGAGGAAGCCGGTTCGTGGAACACGGCGATCGCGTATTATCACTCCAAGACGCCGGGCAAAGGCAAGCCCTACGCCAACTCCGTGCTGGGTGCGTGGCGCGGCGAGATCAACCGCCTGTCTGGTCGTGCGCCGGCCCGCACGGCATCGCTGTATGCACCGGATGCGGTATCCAAGGAAAGCCGTATGTTGACGGCAGCCGCGCAGCAGGAGCAGGAACTGCCCGTCATCCCCACGAAGCGCGAGCCGCAGATGAAGGTCTATACCATCAAGGATTTCGAGCAGGAAGCCGATGCGGGAGCCGCCGCCATCGCCGCGCCGAAGCGTAAGGAGCATGAGAACGGCGTAACCGTCGTGCGCCTGAGTGATTCGGTGACGGAGAAAAAATCAGCCCCCGCGCCGAAGGAACAACAATTCGCCAAGGAAGACGAAACGTCCAAGCAATACCGTATGGTGTTCTCGTACTAACGAATTTCCGATTCCCATTTTCGCGGTTTTATTTTATAGAGAGCTCCTATGAGCAAGACACATTCCCAGCCGCGCGAACCCTTCGAGGTTATCAAGGTAGATTCCGAAACCGTTGCCTGTGATGGCGGCGGCGGTGCGCTGGGCCATCCGCGCGTGTATCTCAGCATGGAAGGCAAGAGCGAGGTGACCTGCCCCTATTGCAGCCGCCTCTACGTTTTGAAATAAATGTGACAGGGCGGATGTCGCCCGTGTGCCACGCTTTTTCGCCATTGTCATAAAATCTTCATCTAAAATCGCGCGCGTTAACCATTTATACATCTTCGTTAGAGGGTTTGTTAACCACTGGCTGGTATCTTTTAAGCATAGATACCCCTTCATAATACGAGGTGTGCCATGTGGAAAAAAACCGTTGTGATATGTAGTGCAGCCCTGATGCTCGGAGCATGCTCCGGCGTGAAATCCGCGCAAGTGGAACCGGTGAAGCCTACCGACAAGCAGCTCTCCTGCACCGACATCGAGCTTGAGATCAACGAGGCTAAATTCTGGCGCGACAAGGCCGATGCCAATCGCGGCCTCAACCTGCGTAACGTGGTGCATCCGCTGGGCTACGGCTCGACGTTAATGAGCTCCGCCGATGCCATGGATTCCGCTGAAACGCGCATCGCGTATCTCCAACAGATATATAATATCCGCCATTGCGCGGAGATGCAGAATCAGGCGGTAAATTACCGCTACCAACAGCGCCCGGCCTATGATACACCTGCCTCCTACAGTAGTTCGCAAGGTTATCCAAGGCAGTTCTAAGAGGGCATCATCACCACCGTAGCCACCCCCGCCGGAGCGACCGCCTCCGGGCCGCGCCGCTTGTATCTGGTGGACGGGTCCGGCTTCATTTTCCGCGCCTATCATTCACTGCCGCCGCTGACCCGTCCTGACGGCACGCCGGTGGGCGCGGTGTATGGCTTCACCAACATGCTGCTGAAGTTATTTGACGGGCTGCATGCCGATTATGCGGCGGTGATATTCGATGCCGCGCGCAAGACCTTCCGCAACGATATTTATCCCGAATACAAGGCGCATCGCCCGCCCGCACCGGAAGACCTCATCCCGCAATTCCCGCTGGTGCGCGAGGCGACGGTGGCGCTGGGATTGCCCGCTATCGAGATGGAAGGGTTCGAGGCCGACGACATCATCGCCACCTATGCGAAGCAGGGCAGGGAACAGGGATTCGAGGTGGTCATCGTGTCTTCGGACAAAGACCTGATGCAGCTCATCACCGACGGCGTGGCGCTCTATGACGCGATGAAATCCAAACGCATCGGCGAGGCTGAGGTGCTGGAGAAATTCGGCGTGCCGCCGTCGCGGGTGGTGGACGCGCAGGCGCTCATCGGCGATTCGTCCGACAATGTGCCGGGCATCCCCGGCATCGGCCCCAAGACGGCAGCGGAGCTTATCAATACCTTCGGCAGCCTCGATGCGGTGCTCGAACGTGCCGGTGAAATAAAGCAGCAGAAACGCCGCGAGAACATCATCGCCAATGCCGACAAGGCGCGCATGTCACGCGCGCTGGTGAAATTGCGCGATGACGTGCCGCTGCCCATCACTATCGATGCAATGGAAGTGAAGCCGCCGAATGCGGAGCAGTTCATCCGCTTCGCCGAGGCGCAAGGATTCAAGGCGCTGATCGCGCAGTTCCAGAAAAAGATGGGGGTAATTCCTCCCCCCGCAGGGGGGAGGTTAGGAGGGGGGCATGATAATGCACCTGCTTCTCATGCCGGCCCCCCTCCCATCCTCCTCCCTGCGGGGGGAGGGGTTCCCCGTGATTACCGGCTCGTGCAGGATGTGGCAACGCTCACGCGCTGGATCGCGGAGGCCCGTGCGGCGGGCTGGGTCGCGTTCGATACGGAAACGACCTCGCTCGACGCCAAGAGCGCGGCGCTGGTGGGGTTCTCGCTGTGTATCGAACCGGGCAAGGCGTGTTATGTCCCGGTCGGGCATACGCAACCACAGGCGCAGGCGAATCTGTTCGGCGAGGTGGAAGACGCAAAAAACACAAAGCCGCTGAAGCAGATACCGCGCGATGAGGCACTGGCACTGTTGAAGCCGCTACTGGAAGACGCGTCGGTGCTGAAGATCGGGCAGAACATCAAATACGATATGCTGGTGCTGCGGCAATATGGGGTGAATATCTCCCCCGTGGACGACACGATGCTGCTCTCCTATGTGCTCGATTCTGCGCTGCACCGGCATAATATGGATGAGCTGTCGGAGCGGACTCTGGGTATCAAGCCGATCGCTTATAAAGATGTGACGGGCACAGGTAAAAGCCAGATATCCTTCGCCGAGGTGTCGCTCGATAAAGCCTGCGATTATGCGGCGGAGGATGCCGACATCACATTGCAACTGCATCGGGTGCTGAAGCCGCGCCTGCTCGCCGAGCATATGGTCACGGTCTATGAACGGCTGGAGCGGCCGCTGATCCCTGTGCTGGTGGCGATGGAAGATGCAGGAGTGAAGGTGGATAAGGCGGTGCTGGCCGATCTGTCGCGCGATTTCTCCGTCCGAATCGCGGCGCTGGAGAAAGAGATATACGCGCTGGCGGGGCGCGAATTCACCATCGGTTCGCCCAAGCAACTGGGTGAGGTGTTGTTCGACGAGTTGAAACTCGGTGACGGCAAGAAGGGCAAATCCGGATCCTATGGCA
Organism: Alphaproteobacteria bacterium; assembly: GCA_020851915.1. Taxonomy (GTDB): domain Bacteria; phylum Pseudomonadota; class Alphaproteobacteria; order Rickettsiales; family RI-342; genus JADZBT01. The sequence goes on from JADZBT010000024.1 coordinate 8,518, forward strand.
CGGGCGCGGATATTCTCGAGGAGCTGGCGGAGGAGGGGCATGCGTTCCCCGCGAAGGTGCTGGAGTGGCGGCAGTTCAGCAAGCTCAAGAGTACCTATACCGACGCGCTCATCGCGCAGATACATCCGAAGACGGGCCGCGTGCATACCAGTTATGCGATGGCGATCACGTCCACGGGGCGGCTTAGCTCTACCGATCCGAATTTGCAGAATATCCCCATCCGTACCGAGGAGGGGCGCAAGATACGCAAAGCCTTCATTGCAGAGCAGGGAAATGTATTGTTATCCGCCGATTATTCGCAGATCGAGCTGCGCTTGCTGGCGGACATGGCGGGAATCGATACGCTGAAGGAGGCATTCCGCCACGGCGCGGATATTCATGCGCTCACCGCGCATCAGGTGTTCGGCGTGCCGCTCGCGCAGGTGGACGCCGACCTGCGTCGCAAGGCCAAGACCATCAATTTCGGTATCATATACGGCATGAGCGCTTTCGGGCTTGCGGCGCAGCTGGGCATCGGGCGGCAGGAGTCGGCGGCCTATATCGAAGCCTATTTAGCGCAATATCCCGGCATCCGCGCCTATATGGAAAAGACCAA
>JADZBT010000025.1 GCA_020851915.1 Alphaproteobacteria bacterium
AGTGAATGCCGTCGCCCCCGGCTATATCGGCACAGAGATGGTCGCGGCGATGAAGAAAGAAGTGCTCGACCAGATCGTTGCGAAAGTCCCGGTGAAACGTCTGGGAACCGCCGAGGAGGTTGCGCGCTGCGTGGTATTCCTCGTCGCCGACGAGGCGGGCTACATCACGGGAGAAACGCTCTCGGTGAACGGCGGATTGCACATGGAGTAAGACGAGGTCGCGAAGACCTACTTCTTCTCCAGCCACACCCGGTGATTATAAGGCCGCCCAAAATAATAGCCCTGCATCTGGTGCACGCCCATATCCATGAGCATCTTGGCGACGTCGCCGGTCTCCACGCCTTCCGCCACGGCCTTGAGGCCATAACCGTCGGTGAAATCGAGCAGCGTACGCACGAAGAAGCGATTGTCAGAGCAATCCACCAGATCCTTGGTGAAGGCCCGGTCGATCTTCACGATGTCGCAGGATAATCCCTTCAACTGGCGGAACGAGGTATAGCCCGACCCGAAATCGTCAAGCGCCACCTGACATCCCAGCGCCTGCAATGACGCCACGAAATAGGCCGCACCCGGCAGGTCGCGCTGGGCGGCGGTCTCGGTGATCTCCACGATCATGCGCGAGGCGATCTCCGGCGTGGATTCGAGGATATTGGTGATGGCATCCATCCATTCCGGGTTGGTGGTGGTGAGGTTCGAGATATTGAACGAGAGAACGACATCGGGATCGCGCAGCAGGTCTTCCACCACCATCTCCAGCACCAGCTGGTCGATCTGGTTGATGAGCCCCATCTTCTCGGCGATGGGGATAAGCCCGCCCGCCGAGGTGATCTTGCCATCGTCGCTACGCAGGCGCAGCAGGCACTCGTAATACGACACATTGCCGCTCTGCGCGTCGATGATCGGCTGGTAGGCGAATTGCAGCTTTTGGTCGAGGATCGCGTTGTGCAGGTAGTTGGCAAGCTCCATCTGCTCGATGGATTCGATCTGGTTGTCGTCGGTGTCCTTATAGGCGCTGTAGCTCGACCCGATCTTGGAACGCAGCGCGATGTGGCAGCGATCGAAGGCCTCGGACGCCGTGCCCGCCATGCCCGGGAAGGTCACGCTGCCGATGGTGGACACCACATGCAGCGGGCCGGCGGTAGATGCCTGATGGCCGAAATGCTGTATCTTCTCATTCAGGTGACGCGCAGTATTATCAAGCGTTTCACTATCGCAGGACGGCAATATCACCCCGAACTCATCGCGATGGACGCGGAACACCATGCCCTCGACCGGCAGGTTCTCCTCCACCATGCTGAGCAGGCTGCATACGATATTCTCCGCACGCTCGTGGCCATAACCATCCACGATCATGGGCAGGTTATCGATGGATACGATCAGCAACGCGCCCTGAGCACCCTTCTGCTTACAGCTGATAATGGTATCTTCCAGACTGCGGATGAAATCATCCGGATAATTATAGGGATTCTTGACCAGCGTCTTGTGCAGCTGCTGTGCGTCGCCGCTGATGTCCTCTTCCAGCGTGATCATCCCGATGATCTTCTCGGGGCTGCCGCTGGGGGATTTGATGACCGTGCCGCTGTCGCGTACGCGGAACACCTTATCACTCTCCAGGCACAGGCGATATTCCAGCTCGAAATTTCCCGGTCGTTTGATGGCGGTCTTGATTCGGTCGCCCACCACCTGCTGATCCCCGGCGAATATCAGTGTCTCGAACCCGTCGCGGGTGGCAATGAGGTCCTTGGAATCCACGGCGAGCACCGCTGCGGCGTTGTCCGTCCAATGGATGGTGTTATCGCTCAAATGCCATTCGTAACCGGCATTATTCGAGAGATGCAGAATGGTACGCAACCATTCAAGTTCCTGGGCTGGGTTCATATTCTCCCATGTGGTTTTCTTGTTGATCATACCCATGCGACACAACGCCTTTTTCTGGTTCTATCTTCTCACTATCCCATAAAAAAGTATCCAAACCGTTAATTTGGCTAGAATTTTATCTATTCTAAGTTGAAAGCTGCTTTATTCCTTAGATTTCCGCTATTTATTCCGAGTAAATTTGCATTTTCATGCACAAGTTGATACTCTCATTCGGCCATATCGCATGAAGGGAGAGGCACATGGGACATAGCGCCGGCAAGACGCCGCCGCCGGAGACAGAGCCGGTCATCATCAAGAAATACGCCAACCGCCGCCTGTATCATACCGGAACCAGCAGCTATGTGACGCTGGAAGACCTGTATGATATGGTCAAGAACGGCGAGGATTTCATCGTGAAGGACGCCAAGACCGGCGAGGATCTGACGCGCTCGGTGCTCACGCAGATCATCTTCGAGCAGGAAGCCAAGGGCACGAACCTGTTACCCGTGAATTTCCTGAAACAGATTATTGGTTTCTACGGCGGCAAGATGCAGGGCTTCGTCCCGCATTATCTGGAAAGCACCATGGAAAACTTCACCCGCAATCAGGACGAGATCCAGAAATATTTTTCCGAGGCGATGGGCAGCTACAACCTGCCGCTGCAACAGTTCGAGCAACTGAGCAAACAGAATATCGACATCTTCCGCAAGACAATGGAGATGTTCACGCCGTTCGGTGCGGGCAAGGATAATAGGAAAAAATAGCCGCCATCCCGGCGCAGGCCGGGATCTTATATATCAGTCTGTGCATATGGAAAGACAAGACCCCGGCCTGCGCCGGGGTGGCATTCTTTTACCTGATAACTAAAACGTCAACAGCTTCGCCTGTTTCACGCTGGGCAGCTTGCTGATCTTTTCCATCAGCGCGGGCGTCACGGCGTTATCGACCTCGACCAGCGCCACGGCGTCGCCCTTCTTCTCGCCGCGTCCGAGGTGGAAGTTGGCGATATTCACTTTCGCATCACCCAGCACCTTGCCGAGTTTGCCGATAAGTCCCGGCTTGTCCTCGTTGTTCACATAGAGCATGCGCTTGCCGAGCCCGGCTTCGAGCTTCACGCCGTGCAGCTCCACCACGCGCGGATGGCTGCCGAACAGCGTGCCCGCGATGCTGCGCTCGCGGCGATCGGTCGTGACCGTCACGCGGATGAGCGTATGGTAATCGCCCTCGCGGTCATGCTTGGTTTCCGACACCGTGATACCGCGCTCCTTGGCGATGACCGGTGCGTTCACCATATTCACGCCGTCAGTGAGCGGCTTCAGCACGCCCTCGATCACCACTGCCGTGAGCGGGCGGGTATTGAGGCCGGCCACATGGCCTTCATACTCGATACGGATGGACTTCAGTCCCGACTCGGTGATCTGGCCCGCGAAGCTGCCGAGCTGCGCGGAAAGCTCCAGATACGGCTTCAGACGCACCGCATCTTCCGCCGATACCGACGGCATGTTGAGCGCATTGGTCACCGAACCGGTCTTGAGATAGGCCGCCATCTGCTCGGCCACCTGAATGGCCACATTCTCCTGCGCCTCCGAGGTCGAAGCGCCCAGATGCGGCGTCGCCACCACCTGATCGAGCCCGAACAGCGGGTTCTTGGTTGCCG
>JADZBT010000026.1 GCA_020851915.1 Alphaproteobacteria bacterium
ATTCAAGGGTATTTGCGGTTTTGGAATAGCCCTGCACGTTACGCATGACGTATCCTCCGCCCGAAACTTTACTAGAGGGAATATGCGTACCGGTCACTAGATCTCCGCTGGTGAGTGCGCCGGTGTAGTTGCTGGGAATGATACCTGCCAGCCCCATTTGCTCCCACCCGCGTAATCCCTCTTTACCATCGGCTGACCAATTGCCGTCTGCATCGCCGTTACAAGTTCCCGTACCGCCTCCATCCGGGCATCCGGCGGAGTCCGTGCCCCAGAACTCCTCTGCGTTGGATACATCACCCGGGAGGCCAAAATATTGCTGATGGAAAGTGTTGACCGCCATCTTGTACATCTGCATATCGGCCCCCACTGATTTCAGTTCAGAGCTTTTCAATATTATGCCCCCACCCATTATCCCGCCTGCGAGGAGCCCAATGATAACGATAACAATGGCTAATTCTGTAAGCGTAAACCCTTGATGATAGCGCATCCGACTTCTCCTAAATCATAATTTGAATATCGAACGGCAACGGGCTGCTTCCTGTGTAGTATCGTACTCCATATTGGGGTAAGTGCCGCTATAGCAGCCGTCCGTTGTCCAATCGTCTTCGCCATACACTTCGCCGCTATCTGGGTATCCATCATCGGCTTTTTGATCAATGGCCATGGCGTCCGCTGGGGTCAATAACTCTGTTCCCGCCCAATTCGTGTCAAAAAACGTACCCAGTACAATACAGAGAATAGGCGGTAAACCAGTATCCTCTACTGTTTTATAAAGCAGAGTATACCCCCCGCCTTCCAGAGCGGATTCTGGAATATTCGTGCCGATAACTCCTGTACCTCCCGGTGCGGTTCCAGAGTAATCTTCTGTAAGAATTTCTGAAAGCCCCAGCTGCTGCCATCCTCTGTATCCCTCAATGATGCTGAACACGCCGTCGCCATTGCCGTTGCATCCGGTGGAATCGCTATTTACATCATTATTGGTGCATCCACCTGCTGTCCCCCAGAGGTCGAAAGCGGTATCGAAATCACCGGGCAGTGCGCCATATTTCTGCTCAAACGTGCGGATTGCCATCTTGTATCTATCTGCCTCAGTAACCACCTGCTGCAACTGCGAGGTATGCATGATATGGCTTCCACCCATGATCCCGGCGGCCAACAGCCCTATGATAACCATCACTATTGCAAGCTCTACAAGTGATAATCCCTGTTCATTTTCTGTGATATGCACGGAAGTCCCCCTTATATACCCTGTCGGCGGTAGCATAGCGCCGCCGCTACCCTCGCTCAACATGAAAGACACGCGCAAAATACCCTAGCCCCTTCGTGTTTTCCTCGCTATAAGGAGGGCAAACAACCACTTCGCAAGGATGACGTATGAGCCAAAGAATCAATAATATTCTCGTGCTGGGCATGGGCAAGGTAGGATCGCTTGTGGCCACGCTCCTGAAGGAAAGCGGCTTCAATGTAATCGGCGTGGATCAACATCATCGCGATGACCTGTCCGTTAAAGTGCAGGCAGCGGATCTCTCTGATGTCGCAGGGCTGGCCGCGTTGATGAAAGGGAAAGAGGCGGTCGTATCCTGCCTTCCGTATCACCTCAATCTGGGAGTGGTGGATGCGGCGTTCAAAGCCGGGGTGCATTATTTTGACCTGACGGAAGATGTGCCGACCACGAAAGCCATCCAGAAAATCGCAGATAAGGCAAAAGGCGTGATGGCTCCGCAGTGCGGTTTGGCGCCGGGATTTATCGGCATCGTCGGTGCGAACCTCGCCAAGCAGTTCCAGAAATTGCGTTGCATCGAGCTGCGCGTCGGGGCCTTGCCGCAGCATCCCAAGGGTTTGATGGGCTACGCGTTCAACTGGTCGCCGGACGGCGTGGTGAATGAGTACCTGAATGATTGCGAAGTGATCCAGGGCGGGAAACTGAAGACTATTCCCTCAATGCAGGAGCTGGAAACCATTGTCATCAACGGGCTGAAACTCGAAGCCTTTACGACTTCCGGCGGTTTGGGGACGATGTGCGAAACCTACGCAGGCAAAGTGTCTGAGCTGAATTACAAGACCATGCGCTATCCGGGACATTGCGAGCTGATGCGTTTCTTCTTCCATGAATTACTGATGCGCGATGACCGCAAGCTGGCGGGAGAGATACTCATCAACGCCAAGCCTCCGGTGAATGACGACGTGGTGTATGTGCATGCGGCAGTGGAGGGCAGGAAGAACGACCGCCTGTCACGCGAAGAATTTGTACGCGCGTACCCGCCGCTCACCATCGCCGGTCAGGAATGGCGGGCAATATCGTGGACCACGGCTGCTTCCATTGTTGCGGTAGTGGAGATGGTCAACAACGGTAAGCTGCCGTCCAAGGGTTTCATCAAGCAGGAAGAGATCGATCTCGATGCGTTCCTGAGCACCCGCACGGGTGGGCTCTACAAGCAGTTCGAAACGGATCGGGATGTACGCCATGCGGCGTAACATCGCATTATCCGTAGCAATGCTCGGACTGCTTGCGGCCTGCGCGAAGCCGGAAGTGGTAGAGGTAAATCAGACCAAAGATGCAGCTCTGTCTTGTGAAGAGATACAGCAGGAACTTGCCATCGCCGACAGCTACCGCGCCAAGGCCGAAGCAGAGAACGGTGCGACCTTGACCAATTTCGGGGCAGGTTTGGCGCTTGGAATTCCTGCTATATTCACATTACAGAACATCGATAAGGCCGTGGATGCTGCAGAAGCGCGCAAGGCGCATCTACAGGGATTATCGCGGCAGCAGAATTGTCCGGAAGCTAACGGACAGATCTATCGCGTAGCGCCAGCCGCAGAGGATGGCGAATAGAATAATTTATCTAAAGGGGAAAGCGTATGTCTGAACTCAAGGCCGTAAAAACCCGTAAAAATGATCTGGCCACGGAAGTCCAGACATTGTTCAGCGCGTTGGGCGTATCGCTTTCGGCGCAGAAAGGCAACGACCTGACCGTGCGCTCTCCTTTGGATGGAAGCGTGCTTTCTTCCGTACGATTTCATACACCGAAAGAACTGGAAGCTGCTATCGCGGCGGCGCAGGATGCGTTCATCGCATGGCGCGATGTTCCTGCTCCCCGTCGCGGAGAGCTGGTTCGTCTGCTCGGCGAAGAACTGCGAGCGGTGAAAGAACCACTCAGCCAGCTCGTCACTATCGAGTGCGGAAAGATCATCGAGGAAGGTCGCGGAGAAGTGCAGGAGATGATCGACATCTGCGATTTTGCGGTCGGTCTGTCGCGCCAGCTGTACGGCCTCACCATCGCCTCGGAACGCCCCCAGCACGTGATGCAGGAGAACTGGCTACCGCTCGGCGTGGTGGGCGTCATCAGTGCGTTCAATTTCCCCGTGGCAGTATGGGCATGGAATTTTGCGCTGGCGATAGTCTGCGGTGATCCGGTCATCTGGAAACCGTCGGAGAAGACCCCGCTCGCTGCACTCGCATGTCAGGCGATCTTCGAGCGCACTGCGAGCAGGTTTGAAAAACAGACCGGTCAGAAATTACCTAAAGGATTATCCGCCGTCATCATCGGCGACCGCGCGATCGGGGAGCAGTTGGTGGATGACCGCCGCGTACCGCTCATCAGCGCCACCGGCAGCACCCGCATGGGCGCAGAGGTCGGCCCGCGTGTGGCGAAACGCTTCGGGCGCAGCCTGCTGGAATTAGGCGGAAACAACGCGATCATCGTGACCCCCTCTGCGGATCTCGATGTCGCGCTGTCTTCGATACTCTTTGGCGCGGTAGGGACTGCCGGACAACGTTGCACGACCACACGTCGCCTGTTTGTGCATAAGAGCATTTACGATACGTTGTTTACCAAGCTAAAATCTGCGTATGAGGGCATCGGTAACACCAAGGTCGGCGACCCACTGACGCCGGGAACGCTTGTCGGCCCGCTGATCGACAAATCCTCCTTCGACCACATGCAGGAATCGCTCAAGCAGGCGAAAGCGCAGGGCGGAGAAGTATTCTTTGGCGAGCGCACCCTGACTGGCGCGGGCGCGGATGCCTATTATGTGCGTCCGGCCATCGTCAGGATGCCGAAGCAGACCGATGTGGTGTGCCATGAGACCTTCGCTCCCATTCTCTACGTCATGCCTTATACGGATATGAACGAGGTACTGGAGCTGCATAATGCCGTACCGCAAGGCTTATCGTCGGCCATCTTCACGACGGATATGCGCGAGGCGGAACTCTTCAAGCGCCGCAGTGATTGCGGAATCGCCAATGTGAATATCGGCACGAGCGGCGCGGAGATCGGTGGCGCGTTCGGCGGAGAAAAAGAAACGGGCGGCGGGCGCGAATCCGGCTCGGACTCCTGGAAGGTATATATGCGCCGTCAGACCAGTACATCCTACTACGGCACGGAAAAACCCGCGCTCGCACAGGGTATCCGCTTTGGGGATGAGTGATCAGCCGAATGCTTCGAGCAGCTCCGGGTTGTGAATTTTTTCCACCGGGCCGGGTTCTTTGGGCGGTGTTCTCTCGGACTTCAGGAGTCGTAGGTCGTTTTCGTAGGCGCGTTGGCAGGCGGCGGCCGTTGCGGCAGAATTGATGAAATCATAATAACGCTCAGTAAGCGTCGTGATGAGCATCGCAAGATCCTGATTCAGGAAGTCATTTTCTTTGATCCTCTCCATGAACGCGTCAGACACCGCTTCGACGGGAATGCTGACATTCCAGCGCGTTGCTTCGTAGCGCACGGTATCTTCTCCATACTGGCGTTCGGCGCTCCCGAACCGTACCCGATGCAAGGCATTTTTGGGGATCGCTCTGTTCAGCTCTCGCGCAAGTTCGCTTGCAAAGAATTCGCTATAAACGGGTAAGGTGTAAGCCTTATCCATGCTGTATTGGCCGATATATCTGAAGGGCAGGCGCGTCGCGTCGCCCAGCCGGCGCTCTTTCTCAAGCAGGGCCTTGGTATCCTCTACAATAGGTGGTATGTCTGGTTGCATATGCCACTATATATCAGAATTCGCCCGACAGTATCACAGAAACTAACGTAATGTCTTAACAAAATTGTAATATTAAGGGTCTATAACTGAGGTAGCGTTTGCATCTGAACAGGGGTCTCGCGCACCATGAGCGTTTATGAATGGGATAAAAAGTCTGGATCACCCATCCAGCGTATCGACGTAAAAAACGTCCGCAAAGGTATGGGGACGGGGCGGGTAGACGAATATACAGCCATTATCTATCCACCGGAAGGCGTAGAAGATGGGCAACTTGCCGATCTCCCGGAATATCTGAGGGGTCAGGGTTTTAACATCAGTGAGGGTATTGCCAAGGATCCGGACGAAGCCGTGCTTCGGGTATCCAACTTCCCGGATCCGAAACTGTTGGAAGCCACGGTACAGCGCCTCACGAAAGCGAAATTCAAAGTAAGACAAACAGGTAATTCCATTGAGATTACCGGATTCGAGACAGAACGCGGTCTGGAGAATACATACCGCCAGTTCCTCAATTACGGTCAGGGTATTGAAGTAAAGCGCGATGTGAATCGCGGCAGGGTTTATCCTGTGCTTCAGGTACGTGAGAAGGGTTCGGAAGAGGCGCTGATGGGCGCGCTGCGCGCCAGAAATTATCTGCAAGGGCCGCCTAAAGATCCATTTGAGGGCATGACCGCCGGGCAGAAAGCCTGGAAACAGATCCAGATGAATATTAAAGAATACGCCGGCTGGTTATACCTGATCGGCGATTCTATCGCGCTTTCGTCGGGGTTCCGACGTGGCAATCTTGGTGAAATCGGTATGGGATTGTTTTTTGCGTCCGGCAGCCTGTTTCTGATTGCTGGCAAGAAAAAACCGCGCACGCCCGAAGAGCTTATCAGCGGTGCTGTAAAGGATTTCAGCATAGACGCCAAAGACGGCATAGTGGACTTTGGAAAATTCAAAGGATTCTCTTCCGGCAATGAACACGGCGCTATCGCGGATTACGCTACGGAAATATCCGCCAGCCATGGCACGGAAATTATGACCGGCGTGAATGCGGCGGCGGGCGTAAGCTCTCTGGTCGGCAGTATTAAAGAGGGTGTTACGCGCTACGAGCGCACCAATCCCAAAAACAAGCTTTCTGTAAAACTGGATGCGGATACCGGGCGTCCGGAAATCAAACGCTCACTCGACGTCCCACAATTTTTTACCGGTCTGCTGCTGGCGATCGGCTGGACGCCTGTTACCTTCATCCCACAGAAAGACTCGGACAAAAAGCCATTTCTGGTGGATTTTTTCAAAGCAGGCAGAGAACTGCCGGTGCTTAAGCAGTTGGTGGATGTCGGCTCTGCATTGGCAAACACAGGGCCCGGAAAAATAGTTACTTTTTATCCTCGGCAAATATGGAACTGGATCGAAGAGGCCCCACTCCGTTTTGCCGGCAGCAGCGCCCGCCTGCATAATTTCCAGCAGATGGGCTTTGCCGTCAGAGAGGGTATCGAGAGCCGGAAGGAGATTAAGGAGTTTAAGGAGGCATTTGCCAGAGTATCTGAAATCTGGACAGAAAGCGGGTGGGCGGGCCACTTTGGTGTGGCAACATTTTCTGAGAATTTTTTGTCTACTCTGCTGGCTCAGAAATTTGCCACTTTCTCAAAAATTACCGCAATGGAAGCCAACATTAGTATCGAAAGAGAGGCGCTGGATAGGGCGATACTACAAGCTGGGCCTCCTAGCGACAAACCCAGCGGAGAGAATCCGTGGAAAAATATTTATCGAATTCTTTCCAGTGATGAGGCATTAACACCGCAGGAAAGAGAATGCTCCGCTCTTCTCGCGCGCCTGACTGACTCCAAAGACGTCACAGCTATCAGCGATGCCTTGGAGTACTATCGTACAGAAAAGCCTTATAATTTACTTGGTCTAATGATGCATGAAACGGCTTTGTATAAAGCCATATCCGATTTAGGAAACAAAGAAACATACCAACAGGTAATCAAGCAGTACGAAGAACAAGCTGCAAAGGCGGGAGATGGAGTAAATAATCGCGATAGGGCCATATATTCCATGGCTAAAGCTCGCGAGGAATATGAGAAACTTGAAGAAAAGAAAAACAATTTCTGGCTTCGTCTGACCTACAATTCGGTATTCGTTGCGGCTAACTCGTTGTTCGCGCATGCCGATGCCGGGGTGGCGCACAAGGTCAATCTGGCCGAAGAGATGTTTGATATGGAAGAGGTCTATCGTCTCGGCAGCAATCTGCTTCGGGAGAAGGGGTGGGCAGACGATAAGAACGCGGTAGGAAATCTCGCTATGCAGCTGGCCAACCAGCCGGAGATGAAGGTACGTCACATCGCCCCCGAGCGTATTGCGGAAGGGCTTCAGGCCCATATTGATGGTCGCCCAACCCGCGAGGTAGAGATCGCACGTCAGTCGCACAGTCCATGGGCGCAGACGCCGCAGCAGAAAGTGAGCATATCCGCAAACGATGGTACGCCCAGTTTTACCCAGAAACTGGCCTCTCAGCCGCGCCCGATGGTGCAGCCGAAGGATCTGACGCCGGAAGCTATAAAAGAAGGTTCCCGTGCCGATCTGCCGCTGGTTGTATAGGCCCTTCGGTATAACCATCCATAAATACAGCATTTTCTTAACAATATTGTAACATTCTTGCGATAGAGTGTACGTGTGCCCATAGAGTGATTATCTATCTATGGCGATGAAAAACAAAGATATTTAAGAAGCTGCGATGACGATCAACATCTGGACAGGCAACAAGGCCCGAGTCGATACCCGCAAGGTGGGTAAGGACCGCTTTGATGCGGTGATCTATCCGGATGGAAATAACGACCCCGAAAAAGCTGAGGCACTGGTATCCATACTCCGTCAAGGTGGCTATGAGGTTCTGCCGGGGCCGATACCGCAGGCTCCCACCCACACCCTCAACGTAGCCGGTTTCCGCGACGCATCGGATAAAGCACGGACTCTCGCCGCGATCAGGCACTATGTCGATCTGCTGCATCTCAAGATCAACGAGACTGAGAGCGGTTTTCAGGTCACGGGATTTTCCCATCAGGGGCAGGTGGAAGAAGTATGGCGTGCGATCAGCGGGCCGTGGTACGAGTCGCGCAAGGACATCAAGATAAAGCACGAACTGCACGAGAATCCGCCCGTAATGGGCGTAGCCGTGCACGGGATCAGCGATGAAAAAACACTCTTCTCCATCGTAGAAAAAAGCGGTTGGGCTTCCGGCGAGCGCCAGGATGAATATCATGGGATGTCGGCCTTCAGCAAGCAGTGGGCCATGATGGTCAAGAATGCGTCGAAGTACGCCTCCTTCATGTATATGCTGGGTGAAGGTCAGGTGTTGCTGTCGATCGTCATTGATGCCGCCCGCCAGAAAATTTCTCCGCTGAAACACAAAGGGATCATGGAGCCGATAGGCTATCTCGCCGGTAGTGCCACGATGTTTGCGGGCGCACTCCTGCGCGAACCGGCGACAGTGGATCAGGTGGTTGGCCGCTTCGATAAGAATTTTCAGGTTGGCGGCGACCATGATTACGAAGGCAAGGCAGACGGATTCGCCCCCGACGGCAAGGATATGGGGCGCGGTGCGTTCACCATCAAGGAAGCCTTCAAGCATAACGGCACGGAAATCCTGATGTTCTTGAACACCGTTGCGGCGGCAGGTGTATGGAATGGCCGTTATCGCCAGATCATGCAGGTATCGGAGCCCGACAGGGACGGCATCCGCAACGCCGAATTAAATGACGATGGCACATCGAAAAAAACCGAGAAGCTGGCAGTAAAAAATGCCATTTCCGGCATCATGCTGGGGTTCGGCACGCTGATGTATGCGCTGCTGCCCAAGATCGGGCGCGAG
>JADZBT010000027.1 GCA_020851915.1 Alphaproteobacteria bacterium
GCCCACGCCCCATGCGGGCGATGTGCTCATCAAGGTCGCCGCCGCCGGGCTTAACCGCGCCGATATTCTGCAACGTCAGGGGAAATATCCGCCGCCGCCGGGGGCGTCGCCACTTCCGGGGCTGGAAGTGTCCGGCACGGTCGTGGCGCTGGGGGCGGGCGTGCAGGGATTCCGCGAGGGCGATGCGGTATGTGCGCTACTGGCGGGCGGAGGGTATGCGGAATATTGCGTCGCGCCTGCGGAGCAGGTGTTGCCGGTTCCCAAAGGCGTGTCCCTCGCCGATGCGGCGGCGCTGCCGGAAGCCTGTTTCACCGTCTGGCAGACGGTGTTTATGAAAGCGGCGTTGAAGCCGGGAGAAGCCTTGCTGGTGCATGGCGGGGCGAGCGGCATCGGCACGATGGCTATCCAATTGGCGAAGGCGTATGGCGCGACGGTCTATGCCACCGCCGGGACAGCGGAGAAATGCGCGGCCTGCGAGGCGCTGGGCGCAAAGCGCGCCATCCACTACCACAGCGAGGATTTTGTTGAGGTGATACAGGACGATACCGGCGGCCATGGGGCGGATGTTATCCTCGATATGGTGGGAGGAGAATATATTGCACGTAATTTCGCGGCAGCGGCTCAGGGTGGCCGTATCGTGATGATTTCATTTCTAAAAGGGGCCAAAACAGAAGCCAATTTCGCGCCGCTGCTGGTGAAGCGGCTGTCGCTGATGGGTTCCACGCTGCGTTCCCTGTCGATTCCAGAAAAAGCAATTATTACTCAGTCGCTTAAATCGGTGGTCTGGCCGTGGGTAGAGGCCGGGAAGGTGCGCCCCGTCATCGATCGCCGCTTTCCGCTCGCGCAGGCGGCGGAGGCCCATGCCTACATGGAATCCGGCGCGCATACGGGGAAGATCCTGCTCACGCTCTAAATTGTTTCACGTGAAACAATTTGGCGTTTTCGGCCCTGAATCCTCACTTTGCCTTGCCGTTTTGCGCGTTTGCCGCTATATGGGCGGGGAACCCGATATATTCAAGACATTACGAGGAGAACCGAACCCATGACTCTGCCCCTGATGCCGAAGGCCACGGCGGTATGGCTGATCGAGAACACCAAGCTCACCTTCGAGCAGATTGGTGCGTTCTGCGGCATGCACCCGCTGGAAGTGCAGGGTATTGCCGATGGCGAAGTGGCGGTGGGTATCGTCGGGCAGGACCCGGTATCCTCTGGCCAGCTGGCGGCAGGTTCCATCGCAAAATGCGAAGCCGATCCGGCGGCGCGTCTGGAGATGAACCCCAAGGCGCTCCAGCATCTGTCGCCCAAGGGCAAGGGAACCCGCTACACGCCGGTGGCGCGCCGTCAGGACAAGCCCGACGCCATCGCATGGCTCATCAAATACCATCCCGAGCTGACCGAAGCGAATATCATCAAGCTCATCGGCACGACCAAGAACACCATCCGCGCCGTGCGCGAGCGTTCGCACTGGAACATCAGCAACATCAAGCCGAAAGACCCGGTACTGCTGGGCCTCTGCAAGCAGGTGGAGCTGGATGACATGGTGGCGCGCGTACGCATCAAGGGCGCGTCGAACGCCTAGTGCTCATGCGGAGGCCGCAGGCCCCTCACCCTAACCCTCTCCCTGTGGGAGAGGGAATAAGGGATGCCCCTTCTCCCATAGGGAGAAGGCGGGGGTTGAGGGGCCAGAAGGCGCGGTAGGCGCACAGGAATAAACCAACCGGGCATTATCATGGCTGCTCAATCCGATACATCCTCCGCGCTGGTACATAAGATCGACCGCCTGGCCGACGCCAGAGTACTGTGCATCGGCGATATCATGCTCGACCGCTTCATCTATGGCGCGGTGGAGCGTATCTCGCCCGAGGCGCCCATTCCCGTATTCACCGTGAAGCATGAACGTCCGGCACTGGGCGGGGTCGGCAATGTGCTGGCCAACGTCGTGTCGCTGGGGGCGGAGGCTTGCCTCGTGTCGGTGATCGGCGATGGCGATGGCGGGCGCATGGTCACCTCGATGATCGGCGGCAAAGAGCGCACCGAGCCCTACCTCGTGGTGGAGCGCGGCCGCGAAACCACCAAGAAGACCCGCTACGTCGCGGCCACCCAGCAGTTGTTGCGCGTCGATCGCGAAACGGTGCAGCCCATCACGGCGGATACCGAAGAGCGCATCATCGAACTGGCCGCCGAGGCCATGGATCGCTGCACGGTGGTGGCGCTTTCCGACTACGCCAAGGGCGTGCTCACGCCCAAGGTCATCAAGTCGGTCATCAAGCTGGCGAAGTCCAAGAAAAAACCCGTGATCGTGGATCCCAAGCGCCGTGATTTCTCGGCCTATAAGGGCGCGTTCATCGTCACTCCCAATCTTGCAGAACTCAAGGACGCCACCAACCTGCCGGTGGGTACGGATGCCGAGGTGGAAGCCGCCGCGCGCTGGCTCATCAAGGAACATGGGTTCGCCTATGTGCTGGCCACGCGCAGCAAGGACGGCGTGTCGCTGGTGAGCAAAAAGGACGAGACACTCCATGTGCGCGCGCAGGCGCAGGAGGTATATGACGTCACCGGCGCGGGCGACTCGCTGCTGGCGACGCTGGTGACCGCATTGGGGGCCGGACTCGATCTCGCCGATGCCGTGGTGCTCGCCAATGCGGCGGGTGGCATCGCGGTGGGGCGTATCGGGACTGCGGTGGTCTACCGCACCGACCTCAAGAACGCGCTGCATACGCATGGCGTCGCGGCCGGGAAATTCAAGATCATGCCGTTCGTCCCTGCGTTGGAGCAAGTGAAGCACTGGCGCGAAGAAGGCCGCCGCATCGGCTTCACCAACGGCTGTTTCGATGTGCTGCATAAGGGGCATCTGTCGCTGCTGAATGAAGCCAAACAGCATTGCGACAAGCTGATACTGGGCCTCAACAGCGACGAATCGGTGCGTCGCCTCAAGGGCGAGAAACGTCCCGTCAACGAGGAGATGTCCCGCGCCATGGTGCTGGCGTCGCTGTCGATGGTCGATATGGTGGTGATATTCCGCGAAGACACCCCCCTGAAACTCATCGAAACCTTCCTGCCGGACGTACTCATCAAGGGGGGGGACTACACCGTGGAGACCGTGGTGGGGGCCGACGTGGTGCAACGCTACGGCGGAAAGGTCATTCTGGCCCGCTTCGTGGACGGCGAAAGCACCACCCGCATACTCTCGAAAATTGCATAGGACGCCAGCACACAACCTTTGGTTGGTAATTGCCGCAAGCAATTCGCGTAATGGCATCAGGGGCATTGTGCATGTCGTGAAAAACACAAAATGGCTAGCAAAATCAGTGGTAAATCCGCCACGCTGATGGCAGGATACAGCCTGCATGCTATGCTCTGGGTACAATTTGGCGTAGTAAAAGCGAGGGAATCGCGTATCATGCCACGAATGGAATTTGCTACCCGGCGTCGAGTAGCCGGGAAGAGTTAACCTTTAAGGAGACAACGAATGCAGACAAGGCATGAAGTGAAACGAACCGGCGAACAGGGCTTCACCCTGGTGGAATTATCCATCGTGATGGTGATCATCGGCCTCATCGTCGGCGGCGTACTGGTCGGGCAGAACCTGATCAAGGCTGCTGAGATGCGTGCAACCATCCAGCAGATCGAGA
>JADZBT010000028.1 GCA_020851915.1 Alphaproteobacteria bacterium
CTCTGTATTTTCAGTTTTTCCAGCATCGCGCCGATCTGCGGCCCGCCGCCATGCACCACCACCGGGTTGATGCCCACCTGCTTCAGCATCACGATGTCGCGCGCGAATTTCTCGGCGAGCTTGGCGTCGCCCATCGCGTGGCCGCCGTATTTGATGACGAAGGTTTCGCCTGCGAAACGGCGCATATAGGGAAGTGCCTCGGCCAGTGTGGCGGCGGTGTCGAGCAATTCCTGCGGAGGCGTCAGTGCTTCGGTTTCCATGGGCTATTCCTTTTCCAGTACCAGCGATGCGATGGCCGCACGCACTATATCCAGTCCTGTCCGGTCGGACGAGCTGGTCAACAGTATCTCCGGCAGTGCCGCACCGTGCTTTTTTATCGCTTTTGCCACGCTTTCCAGCAAGGGTTCAACATCTTTTTTCGCCAGATGGTCGCCCTTGGTGAGCACGATCTGGTAGGGAACTGCCGACTTATCGAGCAGCTTCATCACCTCGATGTCATGCTCTTTCACGCCGCGCCGGGCATCCACCAGCACGAACACGCGCCGCAGATCCACACGGCCCTTCAGGTAGCTCACGATCAGCCGGTTCCATCCGGTACGCATTTTCTTTGATACCTTGGCGTAGCCGTAGCCCGGCAGATCGGCGAGCATGACGCACTTGCCCAGCTCGAAGAAATTGATCTGCTGCGTGCGCCCCGGCGTATGCGAAACGCGCGCGAGGGTCTTGCGGTTGGTGAGCGCGTTGATGAGGCTCGACTTGCCGACGTTGGATTTGCCGCAGAACGCCACTTCCGGCAGCGTGCTGGCGGGCGGGATCATCTCCTCCTTCATGGCGCCTGCGACGAAGTTACACTCCTGCGCGAATAGCCAGCTGCCCTTGGCAACGAAGGAATCTGCGGGAAGTTCTTCCGGCACGGGCTCCTCCAGAGGGTTAAGCGGGCTTCTTTTTGGCGTAGAGCCGCGTGATGGCGTATTGCTGCACCACCGACAGGCCGGTATTCCATGCCCAGTAGATGATCAGGCCCGCAGGGAAATGCGCGAACATGAACAGGAACATGAGCGGCAGCAGGCGCATGATCTTCTCCTGCGTGGGATCGGTGGGTTTCGGATTCATCTTCTGTTGCAGCACCATGGCGATGCACATGATGCAGGGCCACGCGCCGATCATCAGCATCTCCGGCGGCTGCCAGGAGATCAGGCCGAACAGGTTGAAGATCGAGGTGGGATCGGGGATCGAGAGGTCGTGGATCCAGCCGTAGAACGGCGCATGGCGCATCTCGATAGTGACGAACAGTACCTTATAGAGAGCGAAGAATATCGGGATCTGTATCAGGATGGGCAGGCAACCCGAGGCCGGATTGACCTTCTCTTTCTTGTAGAGCGCCATTACTTCCTGTTGCATTTTCATCTTGTCGTCGGCGTATTTTTCGCGCAGTTCCATCATCTTCGGCTGTATCAGCTTCATGCGGTTGATGGCGACGTAGGATTTGTTGGCCAGCGGGAACAGCAGCAGTTTGATGCATACAGTGAGTATCAGTATGGCGATGCCGAAATTGCCTATCCAGTGATAGAAGAACTGCAAAGCAAGGAATATCGGTTTGGTGAGGAAATACAGTACGCCGAAGTCCACTGCGCGGTCAAATAGCGGCACGTTCTCATCCGTAACATAATGGTCGAGCAGCGCCACTTCTTTTGGCCCGGCATAAAGCCGCGCGCCTACTTCCGCCGCGCCGTTCGCGGGCACGGTGACGGCATCGCTCAGGAAATCTGCCTGATAGCGCGGCTCGCCGTCCTTGCCGATATAGGTGAAGCGGCCGGTGAACGGTACGTCTTGATCGGGGATCAGCGCGGTGAACCAGTATTTATCGGCGATACCTACCCAGCCGCCGCGTGTATTCTCGCCCACGCTGTTATACTGCTGGGGGCCGTCCTTCTGAAGGTCTGAGTACGCTTCTTCGTTAAGCGTGCCGCCAAATACTCCGAGCGGGCCTTCGTGCGAGATGGCGAACGCCTGCTCTTTCTGTTCATGTACGCGGTTGAGCAGGCCGTAGGGAGCCAGCGTCACCGGTGCGCTGCCGTAATTCTCTACGCGGCGGGTGATGGTGAACATATAATGTGCATCGAGCGCGATGCGGGTGACAAAGCGCAATCCTCCGCCATTATCCCATGAAAGCGTTACCGGCTGTTCTGGTGTCAGCACAGAGTGATCGGCCTGCCAGAGCGTATCGGCGGTGGGCAGTGTTGTTCCGGTCGTTCCTGCCGCTGCCCAGCCCAGCTCGGCGAAATATGCCTCTGCGGTGCGCGACGGCAGCAGCATGTCCACCGGCGGGCTTTTGGGGTCGAGTTCCTTGCGGTAATTGACCAGTGTGATGTCGTCGAAGCGCGCTCCCGTGAGCGCGATGGAACCTTTTACCCGCTCGCTTGATATGGCGATGCGCGGTGTGGCGGCCAGAGCCTCCGACTTGCTGAGGGCGGCAGTGTCCGTGGCTGCCTGACCGGGGACGGCTGCGCCGGACGCGGCCTGCGGCAGCAGGGCGTCACCGCTGGATGATGTAGAGGCGGGCATGGCTGCTACGGGTTGCGGTGGCGTCGTGGGGTGCGTCATCTGCCAGACGAACAGGATCATCGTCGACAGCGCGAACGCGAGAATGAGGTTCTTGAAATCTACACCGGGGTTCACGCTTATTCTCCTTGGTGCATGGTGCACCGGTTTAATGGCCTTGCATCGGGGACGGGGTCGAAACCCTTTCTACCCCATGGATGGCAGGATCCGATACGCCGGATCGCCAGCCAGCTTCCCTTCATCGCCCCATGCCGCCTCAGCGCCTCTACCGCATAGGCCGAGCAGGTGGGCTCGAAGCGGCAGTGGAACCCTACCCAGGGCGACAGCAGGAGCTGATACAGGCGGATGATGGCGATGAATGCTCGTGCTATCATCTTATGCCTGCGTCGTTTTTTGCCCTGTGGGTTGTAGCCGATTCAGGCTATTTTGCAAGTCCCGTACGATCTGCGTGAAGGGGCAGTCGCCCGCGCCGTGCCTGCCGATCAGCACATAATCGGTGGCGGGGGTTCCCCGCGCGGGGACAAGCTCGCGCACGGCGGCGCGGAATCGGCGCTTCACCCGGTTGCGAACCACCGCGTTTCCTACCTTCTTGCTGACGGTAAGCCCCACGCGGACAGGTGCGTTCGTGTCGGGGTTGGCCGAGGCTTGCAGGATGAGGGTCTGGGAAACGGCTTTGCGACCGGTACGGGACGCGCGCAGGAAATCCGCGCGTTTTTTAAGCCATACAAAGGTAAGGGCGGTCATGGCCCCGGATTAGGATTTAAGCGCAGAGGCGCTTGCGGCCCTTGGCGCGACGTGCGTTTATCACGCGGCGTCCCCCGACGGTGCTCATGCTGGAGCGGAAGCCGTGACGGCGCTTTCTTACCAGAGTGCTGGGCTGAAATGTACGTTTCATCGATTCTTGCTCCTTAACGCCTAAAATTCACTCCCCGGCAGAGGCTTCCGTTCCTCACAAACGAGGCGCGCCTTCCATACCAAGGGTTGGCCTGTATAAAGGGTTGCCCCGGGAATGTCAAGAAGGTGTTTTGCCACGGAAATCCAGCCTGTCCCGGCTGTGGTGTCCTTCGCGCAACGGCTGCGGTAGGGGTGGGGCCCTATAGATTGGTTTTTTGGCCGGAATACTGTATATTAGACTCCCCTGATGCTAGGGTGTCAGGCGGTGTAATGTCGGTTGTGCCAGGCAGGCACGGAGAGCGGATGTTTTCATATCTACGATATTTTTCGGTCGTAAGCTTTGTGGTGGTCATGGTGGCGGCGGTATGCGTCGGCATCTATTTCCGCCAGATCGCTGCTGGCGACCTCAAGACCATCGTTGAGCAGGGTAACGTTTCGCTGTCGCAGGGCTTCATCAATACCACCTGGAAAAAGCACTCCACTCTCTTTGATGAATTATCCCGCGTCGATGTGCCAAAATGGGCGCGCTACCCTGCATTCATCGAGTTCAGCCGCGATGCCTTCCGCTATTTCGAAGAGATTCCCGTCACCAAGATCAACGTATACACCACGAGCGGTAAACGCTTCCTGTCCACCAACCAGACCGAGATCTCCTTCTTCAGCGCGGAGAATACCCCGCAGAATCGCACAGAAACCTACCGCGAAGGGTTCCAGATGGCGCTCAAGGGGGAGGTCTACAGCCGTATCGTGCCGGAAGGCCAGTATCAGGCGCTTGATGGCACGACGCGCACCGCCACGCTGGTGCAGAGCTTCGTGCCCATTATTTCCGACCGCTACGTATCCATCGTGGCCGATACCGCTCCCGAGGTCGAAGCCGTCATCGAGGTGTTCTACGACGTCACGCCGCAATGGGAGCAGCTCTGGCTGTTCCAGGTGCTTTCCACCGGCGGTATCGTGGTCATCTTTCTCATCCTGTTCGCGGCGCTCATGTATACCTCGCACAAGGCCGAGGGCATCATCGCCAAGCAGCATGACAGCAACCTCGAACTCACCGCCGCGAAGGCGCGCGCCGAAGCCGCCAACCGCGAGAAATCCAAGTTCCTCGCCAATATCAGCCATGAGCTGCGTACGCCGCTCAACGCCATCATCGGTTTCTCCGAGATCATCAAGAACGAGATGATGGGCGATCTCGGCAATCCGCAATATATCGACTACATCAACAACATCCATTCTTCCGGCGTGCATCTGCTCAGCCTCATCAACGACATTCTCGATTATTCCAAGGCGGAGGCCGGGAAGCTGGAGCTTGAAGTGTCGGAGATGGATGCCACCAAGCTCATCAAGACCAGCATCCGCCTCGTCAGCCCGCGTGCCGAATCGGCAGAAGTGAAGCTCGTCGACCAGACGCCCAAGGAGCATTTCGTCGTCAATTCCGATGCAAAAAAATTCAAGCAGGTATTGCTCAACTTGCTTTCCAACGCGGTGAAATTCACCCCCCCCCGGCGGCGAGGTGCGCGTTGCTGCATGGCAGAACGTCACCACCGGCGCCATCACGGTCGAGGTGACCGACACTGGCATCGGCATCGCGCCCAAGGATATTTCCAAGGCCATGGCTCCGTTCGGGCAGGTGGACAGTGACCTTTCGCGCCGCTACGAGGGTACAGGGCTGGGCCTGCCGCTCACCAAGCGCCTCGTCGAGGTGATGGGCGGCACATTCGACATCAAGAGCGAGCTGAAAGTGGGCACGACCGTGACCTTCAGCATCCCCCGCGAGGCGCCGGAAGAATTCCGCAAGAAGGGAGCTGCTGCTCCTACGGTTTCCATTGCCGCAAAGCCGGCTAACCCCGCCCCTGCGCCCATCCCGGTTGCCGCAAAAGCGCCACCGCCGCCACCGCCGCCCGCGCCGGTGGCGCTCAGTCTGGAGGGCACGAAAGCGCCACCCGTGCAGCCGGTTGTGGATCAGAATGATCCGTTCAAGAGCTATACGCCGCGCCCGGCAGCGCCCGTGGAAAACATGCCGTCCGGCGGCGTGGCCGCCCCGGCTCCGGCTCCGATTCCTGCCGTATCGCCGCCTGCGGCAGGCATCCCGATGCCCGCGACGCCTGACCCGTTCAAGTCCTCCGGGCCGTTCGCCGCGCCGCCGCAAGGCGTTACCCCGATCCTGACCGTGAACGGCCCAGTGCCCGCGCCGGGGCAGCCCATCCCTGTACAAACGGCGGAAACCCTGATACAACCGCTGCCCGTGATCCCGCCATTGGAGAAAAAAGAGGGGACGACATGACCAAGCGATTGACCGTTCCGGACATCCGCGCCCGCAAGGGAGGTGTCCCGCTGGTGGTGCTCACCGCCTACAGCGCGCCGTTCGCCAAGATACTCGATCCGCATGTGGACATCCTGCTGGTGGGCGACTCGCTGGGCATGGTGCTGTACGGCATGGAAAGCACGCTCGGCGTGACGCTCGATATGATGATCGCCCATGGCCGCGCGGTGGTGAAGGGTTCCGGCAGCGCTTGCGTGACGGTGGATATGCCGTTCGGTTCCTACCAGCAATCTCCGGCTCAGGCGTTCGAGAATTGTGCGCGCGTGCTGGCCGACACGGGCTGTCAGGCAGTGAAACTCGAAGGCGGCGCGGAATTGGCCGATACCATAAAATTTCTCACCCAGCGCGGCGTGCCCGTCATGGGCCATGTCGGGCTGATGCCGCAGCATGTGCATGCGATGGGCGGATTCAAGACGCAGGGACGCGGCGAAGAAAGCCGCCGCAAGGTGCTTGCCGATGCGCGCGCCGTAGCGGAGGCGGGTGCATTCGCGATGGTGCTGGAAGGCGTCGCCTCGGATGTGGCGGGTGACGTGACGCGGCAGGTGGCGATCCCCATCATCGGCATCGGCGCATCGAACGAGTGCGACGGGCAGGTGCTGGTGTCGGAAGACATGGCCGGATTGTTCTCCGACTACATGCCAAAATTCGTCAAACGCTACGGCGACCTCGCCGGAGAGCTGGAAACCGCTGCCCGCGCCTACGCGGAAGAGGTGCGTGCCCGCGCCTTCCCCGCGAAGGAACATTGCTTCGCGCCTAACCCCGCGCTGGTGGATGTGAAGAAGGCTGGGAAGTAAACCGTCATCCTGCGGCGTGACCGCAAGATCTCTCTCGGCATACGGCATGAGATCCTGTGCTTTCGCGCAGGATGACGTTATGCGGTTCGTTCCCTAAATTCCGTCGGCGTCATCTTCACCTGCTCCCGGAATACCCGGTTGAATGCCGCCACACTGGAGAATCCGACTTCAAATGCGATGACGGTGATCGCTACATTCTCACCCTTCAGCCGCGCTTTGGCTTCGGCGATGCGGTGATGGCTGACCAGCGCGCTCACGCTCTTGCCCAATATGCTATTGACGATGCGCGACAGGCGCGATTCATTGATGCCCAACCGCCTCGCCAGCGCCGCGCGAGAGAGTTTCGCGTCACGGTAGATATGGTCTTCTTCCATCAGCGCGGTGATCTTTCGGGCGAGGATGCGATCTTCCTCGGTCGGAACATATTCAAACGGCGCAGCGATGTGGAAGGAGGAGGTGAACACGCGGAATATCGACGACAGCACCAGATAGATGAACCCGGCGCGGATGACGGTTGCGATGAACATCGCCCGCTCCACGGCGATGCCGCCCGCGATCTGCCAGAGGTCGATGCCCAGCACGGCGAGGTTCAGGCTGATGAGCGCCATCACCAGCAGGTATTTCGAGCGGCGCAGGGATGCCGTGTCGCTGATGGTGGGCGCAAGGCGGATATAGAGGATGATGAGCAGCAGGAAGATGAGCAGGGCGGCGATGATATGGTACAGCGCGTTCAGCGCATGCGCGGGGATGCAGGTGTCGCCGATGCACGCGGATTCATGCAGCATCTCCATGTAGATGAATGAGCTTCCGCCGATGGCGGGAAGCGCAAGGATCGCCCAGTACATGAGGGCAGGCGGCTTTCCGAAGAGGAATTGCAAAATCAGCAGGAAGCTGAGCGCGGGGCCGAAGCTCTCACCCAGCAGCAATGCGCCGTGCAGTTTCGGCAAGGCCCGTAGCGTCGTGGAAAGATCAAGCAGCGGCAGGATGAACCCGCAACCCATTGCCAGAAAATACAGGGCGGGCAGGGCGACAAGCTTCGGCTTGCGCGCAATGACGGTCAGATAGAGCACCACGAACAGGCAGGGGACCAGCGCCACCACCTGAAAGGTCTGGGATGCGGTGAATACAAGATTATGCATCAGTGCGCGCCTTTATTCTTTCGGCTGCAACAGCGTCGGGTCGATAGCGTTCAGGCGATCCTAGAGAAAGTAGTGCATAAAATTGCGCTCGCCGTCGCTCAGGTCTTTATAGGAGTCGAGGATGTTCACGATGATGGCCATCGCCGCCTCTTTCTCTCCCATCTCTTCCAGAATAAAGGCGGGCATCTGCCGCGTCCACATAGGGACATCTCCGGGGGTCTTGGCGAGCCGGTAGGCGAGGTCGAGCGCCAGCGTCTTGTCCTTCAGTGTATGGTTGGCGAGATACACCGCCTGTCCCATCCACCACCAGTTCTGCGCCGGGTCTTGCTCAAACCGGGCGGCGAGGTAGTCCACCATATAGCGCACATCCTGCACATTCTGCGTCTGGCTGTAGTAATAGCTGGCGAGCGCCGGGAGCAGGTTGGAGCGGTTGTCGAGCGTGTCGAGCAGGGAAAGCCAGCCCGCCAGCGTCTTGTAGTCATAATGCTTGAGCGCGGTGAACCGCCCGAAGGTATCGCCGTAATTCTGCAATTCCAGCCCCAGCACGCGGAAATAGGCCTCCTCATCGCCGAAAGCGAGTGCCTGCACCGCCGTCTTGCCCGGCACGGGGGGGACGATATCCAGCGTGGGATGCCGGTCGTACACGGCAATGCCGAAGGAGATCTGCAGGAGGAGGAAAAGATAGAACCAGCCATCCGTGCGGAGCATGGCGCGCATCAGAATTGCTTCCGGCGGAAATCGAATACGGATGCGGCGAGCAGGAACGCGATATAGACCGCACCCTGCGCGAGGAACAGCCAAGGTTCCTGCATGTCCGCCTGCGGCAGGCCGTAGACCAGCCACTCGCTCTTGGCAAACAGGTCGAGCCGAGGCAGGAGCATGGAGATGGCCGATACGGCATTGCGCGACACCGTATTCAACCACGCTTCGTGAAAGACGCTGGCGTGGTTGGCGGCCATCAGCGCGAAGAACGCCATCATGCGTGCCAGCACATAGAACCCGAAGCAGCCGATCACCGCGCCCACGGCGCTTTTCAGGATTAGCCCGATGAATAATGCCATCGCCACCATGAGCCACGCTTCCACCAGCAGGCTGGCGCCCCAGAACGCAAAGCCGTTGCTGTGAAATCCGCCCATCAGTCCGATGAGCAGGACGCTGGGGATGACCAATATGGCGGCGACTAGCGCCAGTCCCATCCAGTACGCCAGCACGAATTCCACGCGCGAGATCGGGCGCGACAGCATGACGTCGATCTCTTTATGTTCAAAGCCGCGCCGGAGATGGAAGCAGGTGAAGATGATGAGCCCCATATCGAGGATGATGCGCGCCGCCGCCGAGGCGAAGGAGAGCGCCATCTCCTGCTGCTCGATGAGTGCAGTAGAACCTAGAAAATACGACAGCATGGCCGAAAGCAGCACCGCGAGGAGCAGTCCGGCGAATAGCCGGTCGCGGATGGCGGTGAGGAGGATGTAAAGGAGCGTCGTACGCACGGCGTTACCGCCTTCTAGAATGTGAGGGGCTGCGGATCCGTGGTGAATTTATTATAGAATTTCTTGTCACCCTCGGGGACGGCTCCACCGCTCGGCGGAATGATGGTCGCTTTGATGAAGATGACCATCTCCACGGTGTTGGAATCGCGGTCCACGTTCTTGAACAGGCTGCCCACCAGCGGGATCTCGCTGAAGCCCGGCACGCCTTTGTCATCATTGTTGTTGCGCTGCTCGATAAGCCCGCCCATGACCATGATCGCGCCGCTCTGCATCTTCATCGTGGTGTCGAGTTCACGCACCTCTACCACCGGCACGTCGTTGGTCAACTCCAGTCCCTGAGTCTGCGCGGCAAGAGAGGCCACGGCCGGGTCGCTGACGGTATCCACCACCCGCGACAGGGTGGGGCGCACGTTGAGCGTAACTTCACTGGTTTCCACGTTGATAGACGGCTGAAGCGTCACGATGATGCCGATCGGCACGGTCTTCACGGTGCTGTCCACGGTGAACAGCTCCTGATTGGTGGCGGAGCTGGAATTGGTTTCGCGTTCCACATCCAGCTCGAAATACACATGATTCTGGGCGAAGGTGAGCACGGCCTGCTGGTTGTTCATGGCGTGCAGGCGCGGGCTCGACAGGGTGCGCGTCGTGCCGAACTGCTCGGTGAGGTTCAGCAATGCCTCGATCTCTCCGGTTCCGGCATTGGCGAAGGTGATCGCCCCTGCGCCCGAGGCCAGAGAGGAATTGGAGGCATTGGGGCCGAACTGGAAGTTAAGATCGAATCCGCCGGTGGGATCGAACATCCCCCAGTTGATACCGCTGGAGAAATTTTCGTTCAGCGACACTTCGACGATCTTCGCCTCGATCAGCACCTGTGACGTGGAGTTCAGTCGCAGCTTCTCGATGTAATCGGCGATCTGCTTCTGCTGCTTCTGGGGAGCATAGATGGTGAGGGTGCTGCCCTGACGGTTGATGATGTAGTAGCTGCCGCCTGGCGTTGATGACGAGGCGCTGGCAGTAGTGGAGCTGCTGCCTTTGCTGGAGCTTTTGGAGCTGCTCTTGCTGGCGATCTCTTCGGCCATCGGCTGGATGGGGCTGTTGCCGGATCTGCCTCCGGATGCCTCGGCAAGTCCGGCGGGCATGGCATCAGGAAGCGCAGCCGCAGCGGCGGCCGCTTCCTCGGCTGCTTTCTCTTCGGCTATCTCCGCGTTGGCCTGCCCTACGATCTCCGTCAGGGTGGAATTGATTGAGTCCCAGAAGTCGCTTTCGGAGCTTGAGGAAATGCTCGAGGACGAGCCGGTGTTAAGGCTGCTATTATCCCCTTCGCCTGCGGACAGCACGTTTGTGCTGATGTTCACGCTGCTTTCGCTCGACCGCACCACGTTGAGGAAATCAAGCGAGTAGGTCTGCATGTAGGGAGTATCTTTTTCTACCTTGAGCACGCGATCCAGCATGGTGCAGCGCAGCTTCGCGCGGTCGCACACCCGCTCGACCACTTCGCTGAACGGGCGATCCTTGGCGCGGAGAATAATACCTCCGGTGATGGTGGGATCCATTTGTAGGTCGACATCCGCCAGTCGTGCCAGCTCGATCAGCACATCCTTGATGGGTACGTCGTCGGTCACCGACAGCGACACCATCTGCTCATCCGCGATCTTGGGGGGGCGTGGGGCGATCATGATCTGCGACACGTCGGGGATCGGCGGTTCCTCCGATTCGACAGTCTCTTCGCCTTCTTTCTTCTCGTCGCGTGGTGCCAGTGCGCGGTAATCATCGCGGGTCAATCCGCCCTGCGGGTCGATCTGGCCGCTGCCCTTATCGAACAGGGGGCCGTCCTTGAAGCCCTCCTTCAGGGTGTCCTTCGTTTTGTCGTAGCCGCGTTCCACCGTGTCGGATACATCGTCCGACAGCGATTGCAGGCGCTCTCCGGTTCCACACGCGGTGAGCGCGACGGCAGCCGAAAGCGTCAGGGCAAGCAACTGGAAGCGTAAGGGTTTTTTATGAAAATTCACCGGCGCCTTGGCTTTTGAAGCAGGGGGTTGAACACCACATATTCCGCCGCTCTAACGGTAGAACACTAGATAAAGCTATACCGGAGCGCAGGGGCTAAAACAACACGCCCATGAACATTTGTACAAAATCCCCCCGAAAAAGAATTGAATGTGAGTACAAAACGCAACACCCCAGTGCCAGCGCCAGCGACGGGCCGAATGGAAAGATGCGTCCACGGCCCAGAGATCGCCACAGCAGCGCGGTGAGAATCCCCAGCATTCCCGAGGCGAACAGGAACAAAGGCAGGCCGTACGGGCCCACCCATAATCCCGCGACGGCGAGGAATTTAACATCACCCAATCCCAACCCATGGCGATGGCGGAGCATGTGGTAGCCGTAACGCAACAGTAATCCCAGCGCGCCACCCGCCAGAAGCCCTGCGAGCGGTTCCGCAAATGCATCTCCGCGCACAAAATGGTAGGCGAACCCCAGTGCCAGCAGCGCCCATTGTATCGGGTCGGGGATGATACCGTATTCGAGGTCGGTGACGATCATCACCAGCAGGCATACGGACAGCCCTGCCACCACCAACGCCTCCGCCCCCCATCCCAGTTCAAGGTAGACGAGCGCGAACAACAATGCCTGTGCCGCTTCGATCAGCGGATAGCGCATGGAGATTTTCGCATGGCAATGCCGGCATGCGCCACGGGTCGCCAGCCAGGAGAATAGCGGGAACAGGTCGCGGAACCCGAGCGGTGTGTGGCAGCGCGGGCACTCGGAGCGGCCCATCACGATAGGGGCGCGGTGCGGCAGACGGTGGCTCGCCAGCGTTACAAAGCTTCCGAACAGCAGCCCGACAAACATCGAGATCGCAAGGCCGATGAGGGGAGGGGGGGTGATGAAAAGCATGGGGCTCTGTGGTTCCTGCCGCTGTGGCGGCATTGTCCCGCCAGCAGGGGCCAGCATCGTAAAAAACCGCCCAAAGGCAAAATAAAGATTCAAAAGCCTGCGCCGAAGCGGTAGCGTGGAGGCCCGTATGTACCCGTACATATATGTATATGTGTAAAAAGATGGCACGCGCACACCCTATGACACGCCGCCGCATACAGCAGGGGTTCAGCCTGATCGAATTATCGATGGTGCTGGTCATTATCGCCATTCTCATCGGTTCGGTGCTGACCTCTGGCAAATCGCGCCTGACCTTCGCCCAGATGAACCAGACCCAGCAGAAGCTCGATAAGATAGAAGCCGCGCTGGCGGCGCATCTTGCGTTGAACGGATTCCTGCCCTGCCCGGCGGTGGGGAGCCTAGCCAGCGGCGTGGCGGGATTCGGTGACGCCGATTGCGCGGGCACGCTGGTCGATACCGCCGATCCCGATGTGTATGTGGGCATGGTTCCCATCAATGCGCTCAACCTGTCCGACGATTTCCTGCTCGATGGCTGGGATCACCGCTTCACCTATGTGGTGGATAGCCAGTTTGTGAAGGCCGCAGATTTCGATTTTTATCCCAATGGCTCGATCACCATCAATAACAGCGCCGGGGTGGCGCGTACCGCACAGGCCGTGCTGGTGCTGGTGAGCTATGGCCCCAACGGACATGGCGCGTGGCCGAAAAAAGGCGGGGCCAGCCGCATCGACACCGCATCCGCAGATGCCGGAGAGCAGGAAAATGCCGATAACGCGGCGGATCCGGCGCTCACGGATAAGGTATTCGTGCAATCGAGCACCACCTCCACCTACGACGATACGGTACGCTACAAAATGAAATCGACGGCCCTGCGCGATGCGGGCGGGATCATCAATCCCGATGATTGCGACGATCCCACGGCTGACGAGTGTCCTAACCTCTGCATGGACGCGCAACGCACCCTGCTGCCGATCAATGACTACCCCCTTCAGGATGACGGGGTGACGCCGGACTCGGACAAGCCGCTGGAAGGGCCGGTCGGCTGCCATGACGAAACCAATACCCCGCCTGCGGACTACAATACGGAATGCATCGTGCGTCAGGTGCGTCTGGCGGAGCTGATCGCCGAACGTTGCGTACATTGATGAGTGTGGCATGAGATACGAGCCGAATATTGTAAAGACAGCAAGGAACGCGGGGTTCACCCTGCTGGAGCTCTCGATCGTCATCATCATCATTTCGATGATCGCGTCGGCGGGGCTGACGCTCGGCATCAAGCGCACGGAAGGCTCCAAGAAAGAGATCACCCAGCAGCGCATGGATAAGATAGAGGATGCCATCGGCGCGTTCCTTGTCCGTAACGGTTGCCTCCCCTGCCCGGCGGACGGGAGCCTTGCGGTCAGCGATGCCAGCTTCGGTATCGGCGATGCGGTGGCTCCCTGCACTGCCTGCACCACCAACGTGATCGCCACCGTACCGCCTATTTCAGCGGGCACGGTTCCCATCGTCGACCTGCAGCTGTCCGACGAATATATGTTCGATGGCTGGGGGCGGCGCTTCACCTATGTGATCGAGCCTACGTTCGCTACTACGGCGGGATTCGCGGAGGCCAATATGGGGGCATGGGGCACGAAGAATGGCGCCATCAAGGTATTCGCGCGCGGCGATGACTCCACCACGCCGCCGGAACGCACCAACGCGGCGGTGGCCGTGCTGGTAAGCCACGGCGACAACGGCCATGGCGCGTGGCTGAAGGACGGCGGGGCCAACGTGCGGTTCGATAGCGGATCCACCGACGTAGCGGAGC
>JADZBT010000029.1 GCA_020851915.1 Alphaproteobacteria bacterium
CTCAGCGGCAAGGACGAAGCGGTGCTGTCGTTCCTCGGCTGCTCCCCCCTGCTCGACCTCGGCACGCGCAACGCCGTCGTGGTGGATGTCGGCGGCGGCAGCACGGACTGCACCGTGGTCAACATGCTGGACGCCATGCAGCCGCGCATCCGCACCTGGGTCTCCATCCCGCACGGCATGCTGACGCTCTCCGAACGGTTCGGCGTGCATGACCTCACGCATGCCGGATATGAGGACATGGTGGCGTTCGTCACCGGCATCCTCGCCGAGCACGAAAAAGAACACGGCATCGGCGCATTGGTGAAGGAAGGCGGATTCCAGATGCTCTGCTCCTCCGGAACCGTCACCACCATCGGCGCCATCCACCACGGGCTGGAACGCTATAATCGCGCCGTCGTGGATGGCACGCATATGCCGCTTTCCGCCGTCCACACGCTGACGCGGGAGCTCATCGACATGGGTTATGACGGGCGCAGGAGGCATAGCTGTATCGGGCGTGACCGCGCGGATTTCATCCTCGCCGGATGCGCCATCGTAGAAGCCGCTGGCAAGGTCTGGCCGGTGGATGAGATCACCATCGCCGACCGTGGCGTGCGCGAGGGCATCATCCTCTCGCTGTTCCGTAAGGCATCCTGATGACGCCCCCTAAGAAAAAAGGCGGCAGCGGACGCGGGCAACGCCTGCTCCACACGCGCGTGAAGACCGCGAAGGGGCGCAAAAAATCCTCCACGCGCTGGCTGGAACGCCAGCTGAATGACCCGTACGTCGCGCGCGCGAAGGCCGAGGGCTACCGCTCCCGTGCCGCCTATAAGCTCATCGAGCTGGATGATAAATTCCATTTTCTCCACCCCAACCAGACGGTGCTGGATCTGGGCGCCGCCCCCGGCGGATGGACGCAGGTTGCCGTCGAACGGCTGAAGGACAAGGGCAAGGTGCTGGGCATCGACCTGCTGGAGATGGACAGCATCCCCGGCGCGACGCTGATGGTGCTGGATTTTCTGAAGGATGACGCACCGGACATCATCCGCGAGGCGCTGGGCGGCCGCGCCGACGTGGTATTGTCCGATATGGCCCCCTCCACCACCGGCCACGCCGCCACTGACCATCTACGCATCATGGCCATGTGCGAGCTGGCGTTCCATTTTGCGATAGAGGTGCTGAAGC
The DNA here is from genome assembly GCA_020851915.1 of Alphaproteobacteria bacterium. Classification (GTDB taxonomy): domain Bacteria; phylum Pseudomonadota; class Alphaproteobacteria; order Rickettsiales; family RI-342; genus JADZBT01. Next base: position 1,165 of record JADZBT010000029.1, read on the forward strand.
CGGGCGGCAGCTTCGTCGCCAAGGTATTCAAGGGCGGCACGGAGAACGCCCTGCTGGCCAGCATGAAACAGCATTTCTCGGTCGTTAAGCACGCCAAGCCTCCCGCCAGCCGCAAGGACTCGTCCGAGGCTTATGTCATAGCGATGGGGTTCAAGGGATAAGATTCCCGTCATCCTGCGGCGTGACCGCAGGATCCCTCTCGGCATCGTGGCATGAGATCCTGCGCTTTCGCGCAGGATGACAGCATATCTGTTTACAACTTCATCGGCATGATGATGAGCGCCTTGCCGAGGCTGTGCAGGCGGCGCTGCATGGCGTAGGCGGTCTGGTTGTGCAAGGTTTGCGTCAGGAAATTCTCATTCTCCGAGATCAGCTTGGTGGCGAAGAAGGTTGCCTTCGGAAAATCCTTCGCCACGCGGTCGCAGAGGTCGCTCAGAGTCTCCACCACGTCCGTGCCATAGGCATGGTAATAATCGGCGGCCAGTCCCTTACAGTGACAGAAATGCACGTAATTTTTCAGCAGTTCCTTGTTCTCGCGGCGCTGCTTGTTCCACTTCTCCGGATCGATGAACTCGTCGGTATCGATCTCGCCGACGCTCACGAACACAAAATTCCTGAACACGCCGGGAAACTGGCGCTTCACCCACAGGAAGGTGTGCAGCCCGCTGGAGCTGGAGCCACTGACCATGAACACCGCCGTCGGCTGAGAGTGATCCAATGGCACTTCCGCCGGTTTCTTGCCGTTCTCGGTCTCGAACGCGATGGCAAGCTCCTTATCGACTTCCTCCACGCGGCGCTGGACATGCATGTAATGGCGCTTGATCGTCGCGCCAAGAAAGATGATACAACCGGTGATGACGATGGTAATCCATGCCCCATCAAGGAACTTTTCCAGCACTGTGGAAATCAGGATGGACGCGCAGACCATACCCCCCAAAAGCGGAAGCACCATCCGGAGGAGGTTTCTACGATTATGGCGCTTTCTCCAGCGGTAACTGCACAGGCCGGCAAGCGACAAGGTGAAACTCAGAAACACATTGATACTGTAGAGTACCACCAGCACGCTCACTTGCCCGCCGGTGATGGCCAGCGCACCCAGCGCCGCCACCCCCATCAGGACGATACCGTTCTTGGTAACCAGACGATTGGAAAGCACGCTGAAGGAATGCGGCATCCAGCGGTCAATGGCCATGGAGGCAAGTACCGCCGGGCCGGCCAGAAACCCCGCATTGCCCGCCACAAACAGCAAACCTGCCGAGAGGAACATCGCTACGCCCACGACATAACCGGAGATATTGACGCCCATCACCGACCAGTCTGCCGTGATCATGCTGAATACGGTGGCGTTCAGCGTCTGACCATGTACGCGCTCGGCGCCCCACAGCAGGTATAGCATGATGATGCCGGTCGCCATGAACGCCAGCGAGATCGCTGTGCAGAGCATGGTATTCTTGCCGGTTCGCACCTTAGGCTCGGCGAAATTATGCATGCTGTTGGGTACGGATTCCAGACCGGTATACGTACCGCCGCCCAGCGAGAATGCCTTGAAGAACAGCGCCATCACCGCAAACCACCCGAGCTCATCGGCCATTTCCTGCGATTCGCTTATTGCATGCGGGAGCACGCTGCCCACCCCATACGAGTGGCTGGCGATGCCGTAAACGATAAGGATAACATGGACGATGAAGAACCCTAAAAATATGGGCATGAGTACCCGGATGGACTCCTTCACGCGGCGCAGATTGAGATAAATGAGCAGTACGACCGCCGCGAATTCCACAAGTATCTTATAGGGCTGCCAGTCGGGTGAGATGGTACTGAACAGCGCATCCACGCCGCTTGCCACCGAGATAGCGATGGTCAGCACATAATCCACGATCAATGCCGACCCGGACACTAGCCCGAAGTATGGCCCCAACAGCGTGCTGGACACGCGATATCCGCCGCCGCCACGCGGAAAAAGCTCGATCAGCTGAAGGTATGAAAAGGAAATGAGAAACACCGTGATACCGGTCGCCAGCGCTAGAAATATGGCGAGGTCGGTATGCCCCCCCAGCGCGACGAACGCTTCTTCCGGCCCATAGCAGGAGGAGGAAATGCCGTCAGCGCCGAGCCCGATCCAGGCGAACAGCGTGACAAGTGCGATATGCTTGCGGGTTGCCTGATTGGACGGATCCAGCGGCTTCCCGAACAGAAAATGGCTGAGCGATTCTTTTTTCATATTGCTTTTGTCGAAAACGATTCCGCATTACTCCCGTACGTACGTCCTGTCCAGCACAAAGTTTCCCGTGACTTTTCAGCCCGGAAGGGTTATAAGGCGGCGCAACTTGGCCTCTGGCGCTAGCTTCAACGGGTTGCATATGCAGATCAAAGACGCTCTCACTTTCGACGATGTCCTCCTCACCCCGGCCTATTCCGAGGTACTACCGGCGCAGGTAAGCACCGCCACCCGCCTCACCAAGACCATATCACTGGGTATACCGCTGATGTCGGCGGCCATGGATACCGTCACCGAGAGCGCGCTGGCCATCGCCATGGCGCAGCAGGGCGGCATCGGCTGCATCCACAAGAACCTCTCCCCCGAAGCACAGGCGAACGAGATCCGCCGCGTGAAGAAGTTCGAATCCGGCATGGTGGTGAATCCCGTGACCATCGCTCCGCATGCGATGCTCTCCGAGGCGCTGCGCCTGATGATCGACCATGAGATATCCGGTATCCCGGTCGTGGAGAAGAACGGCACATTGGTCGGCATGCTCACCAACCGCGACGTGCGCTTCGCCGTGAATCTCGAACAGCCGGTCAGCGAGTTGATGACACACGAGAAACTCGTCACCGTGAACGAGAACACCGACCGCGACGAGGCCAAGCGCCTGCTGCACCAGCACCGCATCGAAAAACTCATCGTGGTGGATAAAGACTACCGCTGCGTGGGGCTCATCACGGTGAAGGACATCGAAAAATCCAAACAGCACCCCAACGCCTGCAAAGATGCCATGGGCCGACTGCGCGTCGCCGCCGCCATCGGCACGGGCGCGGATTCGCAGGAGCGCGCCGAGCATCTGGTGAATGCCGACGTGGATCTCATCATCGTCGACACCGCCCACGGCCATTCGCGCGGCGTGATCGAGATGGTCAAGACCATGAAGAAAAAATACGCAAAACTTCAGGTGGTAGCCGGCAACATCGCCACCGGCGACGCGGCCAAAGCACTCATCGACGCCGGTGCGGACGCGGTGAAAGTGGGCATCGGCCCCGGTTCAATCTGCACCACGCGCATCGTCGCAGGCGTCGGCGTGCCACAGCTCACCGCCATCATGGACGTGGTAGAGATCGCGCATAAAAAAGATATCCCGGTGATCGCCGACGGCGGCATCAAATTCTCCGGCGATCTGGCCAAAGCCATCGCCGCCGGCGCCGACGTCGCCATGATCGGCTCGCTGCTGGCCGGTACGGAAGAAAGCCCCGGCGAGGTCATCCTCTATCAGGGCCGCTCCTACAAATCCTATCGCGGCATGGGCTCGCTGGGCGCAATGGCGCGCGGTTCCGCCGACCGTTATTTCCAGCAGGAAGTTTCTGACAACCTCAAGCTGGTTCCCGAAGGCGTCGAGGGCCGCGTGCCGTTCAAAGGCCCGGTATCGAGCGTGGTGCACCAACTGGTGGGCGGACTGCGCGCCGCGATGGGCTACACCGGCAACAAGGACATCCCCTCCATGCAGAAGGGTTGCCAGTTCGTGAAGATCACCTCCGCAGGCCTACGCGAAAGCCATGCCCACGACATCACCATCACCCGCGAAGCACCGAATTACCGAATGGAAAATTAAGGTCGGCTACCCACGGCCTTTATCCTGATCCGACTTGTCGAAAAAATCGCCGATCAGCGGGATGCTGGAAAGCGCCTCCCCGATGTCAATGGTGATGGGGCCGCTTATGTCCCTGTTGAGCAGCGACAGAATATCTCTGGGATCCATATCCATATGCGGCGCGATGGGCAGCCTTCCTTCGGAAAGCGATTCTACCGCCTGCCCGATCACTTCGGCCGCTGCCTGCCGCTGGTGCTCTATATATCCCTCAACGCCCATTTTCTCAATATTCACCCGTTGCTCCGAGAGCATATGCACCGCTTCCATCGCGGCCCCCGCCAACCTGACCACGGACAGCGAGTCGTAGACCTCTTCAGGAATGTCTCTAATGCCGGGATAATAGGGAGTCTTTCCTTCCAGCACCCGTGTATCCAACGCGGCAAAAGACGTAAAACGCTGCATGAATTGCTCTTCGTCCAGCACCACAGCAGGCGCGCTGGAATCCCACGGATTATAAACCGTGAACATCGCCTCACCCGTCGCACGATCCGTGGATACAGTGAAAAAATAGCCATGATTCAATATGGGCTCTCCGAATGACATACCATTCTCGGCAGCACTGAGATTCGGCGCGAACCGGTAATCGCTTGCGGCCACGAACAGGTAGCGATCCGCGTGCCCGATATAATAATCCAGCATCTTCTCATCATTCAGGTCGATGGAGATCGTCGGAGAACCCGTGAGCATGAATGAGGGATCCACCGCACTGTTATGCGTCACCAGATAATACCTGCTGAAATCCAGATAGGCCTTTTCCAGTACCTGTATCCCCTTCGATGAGCGATCTCCCTTCCAGTCTTCAAGATCCGCATCCGTGACCGTCAGGGTAATAGCCGGGTATGCGGGAAAAACGACGGAATATGTCCCGTCACCGTGATCCGTGATAATATCTTCGATGTGACGGCGGCCATCGGCAGTCTGAAGCATTGCACCCGCCAGCGATAGAAACCGGCAATCCGGCTGCTGTTCCTGATTTACATGCCCTTCCATCAGATGGTGATTCAGATCGGGCATCGCCGCCCCTGATGCATCAAAGAACATTGCATAAGTGAGTGACGTCCCATCCTCTTGCGCGAATGTGGTTCCGTTCGCCGCCTCTCTGGCAAGTGCGGCCATCAACGCATCTTCGGAAGAAAATACCTGCGGATCATTGTAGAATAATTGCTCCAGCAACAATGCATGTGCAGGGGTTAACCCCCCTTCCCCGGCACGAGCACGGGCAAGCAGCTCCTCTGCATACGCCTTCCCGAAGTCCGTTGGCTCATCGCCCGGAAGAGTCATAATCGTCAAATATGTTGGCGGGTTACCATATCCCCTATATAGTGACACAGTTCCGTTAATCTTTTATGACCGCAGACGCGTATTTGCGTAACGGCCTTCTTCGTGCATGCCTCATTATTCACAATAAAAACATATAGTTAAGGAAAAGCATGCAACCCGGAGCACGCATTCAGGCCACCATCGAACTGCTGGGCCAACTTGAGTCCTCTCCCACCCCCGCAGATGTTACCCTGCGGCAGTATTTCAAGGCGCGACGTTATGTCGGCTCCAAGGATCGCAACGCCATTACCGGGATCTTCTATGCAGTGGTTCGCCATCGCGCGTCGCTCGGCTGGTGGTGCGAACGCGGCGGCATGATGCCCTCGCCGCGCGGACGGGTGATCGTGGCGATGCATTTCTTCGGCCATGGCGACATCGCCGCATGCTTCAACGGGGGGGCCCACTCTCCCTCCGCCCTGAGCAATGACGAATTGTCATTCGTCGATACATTGCGTTCGGCAACCACGCTCTATCACCCCGACATGCTGCGCTGGGTACGCTACAATTACCCGGAATGGATGGATCCGTATCTGGCGCGCAGTTTCCCGGAACACATGGAGCAGGAGCTTGCCGCACTCATGGAGGAAGCCCCCACCGACCTGCGCGTGAACACGCTGAAATGCACGCGTGAGAAGCTCATCGCGCAGCTGGCGGCGGCAGGGTATTCCGGCACGCCGACCCCCCACTCCCCGATCGGCATACGCCTGGACAAACGCTATCCCGTGACCGCCAGCGACATGTTCCGCGCGGGATTGTTCGAGGTACAGGACGAAGGGTCACAACTGGTCGCATCGCTGGCGAACGCTCAACCCGGAAATACCGTGATCGACTTCTGCGCGGGCGCAGGCGGAAAAACGCTGGCGCTTGCCGCGCAGATGAATAATCGTGGCATCATCCACGCATGGGATAATTCGGAACCGCGCCTGCAACAATTATCGCCGCGCCTACTGCGCGCCGGTGTAACGATCGTTCAATCATCGATCATTCCCGACACGAAAAATGACGCGTATTTTGCACCGTTTGCAGAGAGCGCCGACCTCGTGCTCGTCGATGCGCCTTGCAGCGGCACGGGAACTTGGCGGCGTAACCCCGCGACAAAATGGAGTTTTCATAAAAACACACTCGACGATGTGTGCACGCAGCAAAGAAGTATATTGCAATGCGCTCAAAGCATGGTAAAAATAAATGGCAGATTGATCTACGTCACGTGTTCGATACTTGAAGAAGAAAACACGGCGCAGGTAGAATGGTTCTTGCAGGCCCACCCTTGTTTCAAAGTGGTATCGGCAGGACGATCGCTACAGGGATACGGAATCACGCTGGAAAGAGAGTTCCTGAAGCTCACACCCTTCAGGAATGGCACTGATGGCTTTTTCGCCGCAGTATTGGAAAAACAATAACTGGGTGCATTACGATGGGGTTGCCAAAGCGTTTTCTTTCCCTGCTGAAGCGTGTCATTGTTGAACGCAAGATCATCATTATCTCCCACGACAAAGTCCTGAACATCCCCATCAGCACGCGCCTTCAGTGGAGCGCCATCGCCGCCGCGTTCATTGCGTTTGTCTGGTCTGCCTACTCCACCGGTATCTACATCGCCTATCAGGAGGTCATCGGCTACAACAACGGCGACATCCAGAAAGTATTTCACAAGAACAAGATATTGGAAGAACAGTACGCCATCCTCCAGCACGACCTGTCGCAGATCGCCAAGCACAAGGGCGAGAAGTCCGGCTACGACGACCTGCTCATCGACCAGTATCTCGATGAGGGAAATGTTGCCCAGCTTGGCTCAGATAAGCCGCTGATAGAACGCATAAACTTCCTTGAACAGGAGCTGGCGAAACTGGAGAGCTACAAGCATGATTTCCTTACCACGCTGCAGGATCGCACGGATACGCGCATTGAGCAGCTCGAAGATATCATCGGTATGACCGGCCTCAAGCTTGCCGATCTCGAGAAAAGCTATGGCGGATCGCTTCAGCTGAATGTCGGCGCGAGTGATCAGGAAGACGATGAGGCGCATCAGGGCGGCCCGTATCTTGAACTTCCGGAAGATATGCAAAGCGAGAAAGAACAATCGGTTGCGAACGACGTAGCCCATCTTGTCTCCCTCTACCACATTTTCCGCCGCGTGCCGCTGGCGATACCGATCGAGGAAGGCCGCATCACCAGCCATTTCGGTGCACGCACCGACCCGATCACCCACCGCAAGGCCTTTCACTACGGCATGGATTTCGCCGGGCCCGCCGGGGCAAAGATATATTCCACCGCCGATGGCGTGGTAACGTTCGCAGGGCTGCGGGGAGCGTATGGCCGCATGGTGGAGATCGACCATGGCATGGGATTGATGACCCGCTATGGACATTTACGCAAAATTAAAGTACGCAAGGGACAGGAAGTATCGCTGGGCACGGCCATCGGGATTGAAGGGAATTCCGGACGGAGCACAGGAACGCACCTCCATTACGAGGTGCATTACAACGACAAAGCCGTGAACCCAAATACGTTTGTAAAGGCGGGGCAGAATGTTTTCTAGGTCATCCAAGGACGTGAACAAGGTCGAAGCGAAAGCTTCCGGGAAACCCAAAATGGAGATCCCGTCCGTCATATCAGAAGATATGAACATTCTGGGCAACATCATCAGCGATGGCTACATCGACATCAACGGCAATGTTGAGGGTAACGTGAAGTGCAAGTCCGTGACGGTGCGCGAACGCGGTTACATCCGTGGCGACGTGGTGGCCGAAACGGTCAATATCTACGGCGAGATCGACGGCCTCATCAAGGCAAAGAACGTCCATCTCTTCAGCACTTGCAAGATCGCGGGCGTCATCATGCATGAATCCATGTCGGTGGAAGATGGCGCCTTCATCGACGGCCAGTGCAAACGCATGGAGCGTGTGCTCGAGCTGGAGAGCGCATCCTCTGAAGCGGATGACAGCAATGTCCGCTTCCTGTCGGGCCGGATATTTTAATCCACCCTCTTTCTTCTACATGTAGAACACCGCCGTGGCGATTCCGAGGAACACGAGGAAGCCTATTGCGTCCGTGCAGGTGGTGAGGAATATGCCCGATGCGATGGCCGGGTCCACCTTCAGGCGATTGAGCGTCACCGGTATCAGCGCACCGAATAGCCCCGCGATGGTGAGATTAATGACGATCGCCGCCGCGAATATCAGGCTCAGCATGATCTTCCCGTACCAGTAATACGTCGCCACTCCTGCGATCGCCGCCAGCAGCATCCCGTTGATGGTTCCCACCAACATCTCCTTGCCGATGACGCGGCGTGCGTTCACCGCACTCAGCTCCTTGGTGGCAATAGAGCGCACGGCCACGGTGATGGATTGCGTCCCGGCATTGCCGCCCATGGAGGCCACGATGGGCATCAGCACCGCCAGTGCCACGATCTTCTCGATCGTACCGGAAAAATGATAGATCACCGACGCCGACACGATCGCCGTCATAAAGTTCACGAACAACCACGGAAACCGGCTACGTACCGTGTCGCCGACGTCGGAGAAAATATCACCCTCCTTCACGCCGCCCAGATGCATGAGATCCTCGCTGGCTTCCTCCTCGATGACCTCGACGATGTCATCGATAGTGAGCATACCGACCATCTGCCCGTCGGCACTGACCACCGGCGCGGACACCAGTCCGTATTTGCGGAAGAGAAACGCCGCCTCTTCCTGATCCATATCCACGCGCACGGGGCGCAGCTCGGTATCCATCAGGTCGCGGATCATCACGTTGCGCTGGCTGCGGATGATGCGCGACAGCAGCACGCCGCCCACCGGGTGATTCTGCGGGCTGGTGACGAATATCTGGTAAAAATCATTGGGCAGGTTCGCCTGCTCGCGCAGGAAGTCGATGGCATCGCCCACCGTCCAGTATTCGGGCACGCGCACCACCTTCTTACGCATGAGTCGCCCGGCGCTGCCTTCGGGATAGGAAAGTCCCTCCTCCAGCTCGCTGCGGTAGTCCTCGGTGACGGCATCGAGGATCTCACGCTTGTCCTCCTCGGGCAGCTCCTCGATGACACTCACCGCTTCGTCTGTTTCGAGCTGGCTGAGCGCCTCGGCGGATTTCTCCACGCCCAGCTGGTCGAGGAGTTCCTCGCGCACATTGGCATCCACGTCCATCAGGATGGCGGGGTCGAAATTCTCGCGGATGATGTCGACGAGGCGCGGGCGCAGTTCCGGATCCATCACGTCGATGAGGTCGGCGATGTCGGCGGCGTGCAGCGGGTCGATCTGTTGCTTGGCGGCGGCCTCGTTATCCTGCTCGAGGGCTTCGGAGATGGACTTCACCAGCTCGGGATTCAGGCCGTATTCCTCCTGAGTGCTCGCGGCATCGGTCTGGGATTGTTCGCGAGGGTCCGTCACGGGCCGTACTCCCTGAGGTCGGGGTTGCTTCCGCGTTTGTAGTGCCAGAGAAGCGGCGTTACATCAACAAAAAACGCAGCAGCGCGCGCAAATCACCGGGAGATTTTTGGGAAACAGCAATAGCCGATCGCCGCCGCCACCGATGCCTGCCACAGCATGAACAGCACGATCAGCGGACTCGACGGGATGGGCAGGTCTACGACGAGCGCCGGGTTGTAAAGTAACCCCGCGACCGTGCCCACGATCACCGGCACGCCAAACGCCCGCGCAGAGCGCGCATCCGGCAACAGGTACTGCACACCCAGCATCACGATGCCCGCCCCTATCACGCCGCCGATGATCCCCGCGAGTCCATCCACATGATAGGTCGTATCGAACCAGTCCGTCGCATTGAGAGCCAGCAACCAGCCGACGGTGACGAACAGCAGCACGGCAAAGAATGCAGAAAACGGCTTCCCCGCCCAGCGCCGCACCCCGTAATACAGCACGAGTGAGAACAGTACCGGCGTCAGCAACGGCGCCGCCATCTTCTCATGGATATAAAACCCACCGACCACGGAAGGAATCCACTCCGGCGCAAACGGGATGAGCCCACTCAGCGCGCCGCTGATGAGTCCGAAAATACCGAGGATGATGGCTGGGTTTTGGTTCATGTGCCTCCCGGAATCGCCCCTCACCCAGTTGTGCCGAGCATAGCACAAAGTACAAAGCCTAGTATCTCAAGCCAGATACACAAATATTATTGAGTGTATACAAGGCTTAGTTATATTGTCCAAGTCA
>JADZBT010000030.1 GCA_020851915.1 Alphaproteobacteria bacterium
GTAGTGGCGCTACCGGGTGTGCGGGGATAAGGATTATTGTCATTCCGGAATTTTTGTCAGCAGACAAAAATGTCCGGAATCCAGTGCGTGTAGCCAGTAGGCGGAACGCACCGCCGGTCAGTAGACCGGCGACGAGGTTTCCATCCGTATGGAGAGATGGATCCCGACCTGCGCCGGGATGACAATTCTTTAGAACGGCAGCCGTGCCTTCAGCGCCGCGCCCAGCGTGCCCTCGTCGAGATAATCCAGCTCCCCGCCCATGGGAATTCCCTGCGCGAGGCGGGTGATGGTGACGTTGCATTCCTTCAGCAGGTCGGTGAGGTAATGCGCGGTGGTCTGGCCCTCCACCGTTGCGTTGGTGGCGAGGATGACTTCCTTTATCCCCTCGTCCTTCGCGCGTTCGACCAGTCGGTTCATGTTGAGCTCTTCCGGCCCGCGCCCGTCGATGGCCGAGAGCGTGCCTCCCAGCACATGATAGCGTCCGCGAAACACATGGCCACGCTCCATCGCCCACAGGTCGGAGAGGTCTTCCACCACGCACACCAGCGATGGATCACGGCGCGGATCCACACAGATGCTGCACGGACTCCGCACATCGAGATTGCCGCACTGCTCGCAGGGCTGCACGGCATCGGCGGCGGCGATGAGCGCCTGCGCCAATGGCCGCATCAGCGATTCCTTATGCCGCAGCAGGGTGAGCGCCATGCGCCGCGCCGACCGCTGCCCGACGCCGGGCAGTTTCGTCAACAGGTGAATGAGTGATTCGATGGGGTTGGTCATGGCTCTCAGAATTTTATAAAGGCGTTTTCGCTTTCATTCTGTGCTAGGCAGCCGAGGCGAGGCGCGCGGAGCGTACATTAGGTACGTGAGCACGCCGAGTCCGAAGGATAACGACGCACAGGATGAAATGGAAAATGCCTAAAACGGCAGCTTCAATCCCGGGGGCAGTGCCAGCCCGCCGGTCATCTTGGTCATTTCTTCGCTGAAGCTGGCGTCGGCCTTGGCCTTGGCTTTCTCCCACGCGGCCACCACCATGTCGCCCACCACCTCGGCATCGTCCGGGGTCATCAGCGACGGGGCGATATTCACGCGCTTGAGGTCGCCCTTGCCGGAGATGAGCACCTTCACCGCGCCGCCGCCCGCTTCGCCCTCGATCTCGCGCAGGGCAAGCTCCGCCTGCATCGTTTCCATTTTCTTCTGCATTTCCTGCGCCTGTTTCATCAGGCCTTGGATATTCATATCGGCTCTCCTAATACTCGGTTTCTGTCTTGCGTATCCCCGTCACCGTGGCGCCGGGAAACTGCGTGAGCACTTCCTGCACCAGCGGATGCGCGGTGACCTCGTCCATCATGCGCGCCTTGGCGTTTTCTTCGCGGACGCGCAATGTCTCCGCACCTTCGCGCGCGACCGGCGACACCATCCAGCGCCGCCCCGTCCATTCCGACAGCCTGCGACTCACCTGGAATGCCAGATCGCCGGGAAGCTCCGGCGTCGCCTCAATTTCAATTTTTCCTTCCGTGAAACTCACCACGCGGAAGTGGTTGCGTATCTCGGTATAGAGCACGATCGCACGATGCTGGTTGAACAGCTCCGCCACGTCCTCGATGCTCTGCACACTGGGAAGCGTATCCTGCACGAATTCCGGCTGGAGATACGCCATCGGCATGTCCACCGGCTCTTCCTGCAACGCAGGCGCGGTTGCCGTTTTGCGGCCTCCACCTCCACCGCCGCCGCCACCCATCATGGGCGCAGGCGCTACGGACGGCCTTGGTTTGGCAGCGGGCGTATCCGAACCCGCGCCGCCACGGATGACCTCCGCAGGCGTCGGCAGGTCGGCGGCATGCGCGATGCGGATGAGCACCATCTCGGCGGCCATCACCGGCTGCGGGGCGCGACGGGTTTCCTCCACGCCCTTGAGCAGCATCTGCCAGCAGCGCGCCAGCACCGATACCGGCAGGCGTTCCGATAATGCCGCACCACGGGTGCGGTCTACCTCGGGCAGCGATTTATCCTCCTTGAGCGCGGGGACGACCTTCATGCGTGATACCAGATGCGTGATCTCCAGCAGGTCTTGCAACACCATCACGGGATCCGCGCCGATCTCATAGAGCGTGCCCATCTGCGCCAACGCGTCCTGCGGCTTGCCGGAGAGCAGCGCCTCGAACAGCGTGAATACCGCCGTGCGGTCGGCGAGGCCCAGCATTTCCTGCACCTGCGCCGCCGTCACTTTGCCCTCGCCATGCGCGATGGCCTGATCGAGCAGCGACAGCGAATCGCGCACCGAGCCTTCCGCCGCCGCCGCAATAAGCGGCAGCGCATCGGCTTCCACCGGCACGTTCTCTTTCTCTGCCACCTGTGCCAGATGCGATGCGAGCAACGCACTGTCCACGCGGCGCAGGTCGAAACGCTGGCAGCGCGAGAGGATGGTCACAGGAATTTTTCGCAGCTCGGTGGTGGCGAAGATGAACTTCACCATGGGCGGCGGTTCTTCCAGCGTCTTCAGCAGCGCGTTGAACGCCTGCGTGGAGAGCATGTGCACCTCGTCGATGATGTATACTTTGAAGCGCGCGTTCGTGGGCCGGTAGCGCACGGTCTCGATGATCTCGCGGATGTCGTTCACGCCGGTGCGGCTCGCGGCGTCCATCTCCAGTACGTCCACATGGCGATCGGCGGTGATGGCCTTGCAATTCTCGCATTCGCCGCAGGGTTCGGTGGTGATACCGCCATTCCCGTCCGGCCCGATGCAGTTGAGCGCCTTGGCGATGATGCGCGCCGTGGTGGTCTTGCCCACGCCACGAATCCCTGTGAGCAGGAAGGCATGCGCCAGCCGGTCTTTCTTGATGGCGTTGGAGAGCGTCCGCACCAGCGCCTCCTGCCCGATAAGCTCCGAGAAAGTGGTCGGGCGATACTTACGCGCGAGCACGCGGTATTCGGCGGGTTCAGGAGGAGTTGGGAACAGTTCGTTCAACAGATGGCCTTTCATGAACTCCAGAACGCTGTCATCCCAGCGAAAGCTGGGATCCAGAACTGCTGCTCTGGATTCCTGCTTTCGCAGGAATGACTGGATTACCACACAAAGGGAGACTGGCAGCGACCCGGGTCGAAAACTCGTTACGGCTGCTTCCTCTCGGACCTGACCGGGTTGGCGAGAGAACCGTCCACTGCCAGCCTCCGCCCCCATTTATGGCGATGCCGCCCGAATGTGCAAGGGGTTTTGGAAGAATTTTAAGGAATAGCCGGTAGCCCGCCCGGCGAATCCGCCAAAAGGTTAATAAAACCGTAACATTGCGAGCGTATAGCTATGCACGGATGAATAGAGGGTGAGCGATGTTCGGGCCGAATGTCACATTGGTTATATCAGGCATAAAGCCGCCGTTTTCGCAGGTGATCGTCACACCGGACGGCGAGCGAGCGCACGCACGATTCAACCTCGTCGCACAACGCAACGAGGCACGCGACGCGATCGGTGAAGTGCTCCTGAGGATGGCGGACGCCGGATATACCGACTGCATCTTCAACGCCGACAGGCAGACGCGCTGGATCACCACGCACTCGGCAGATGAAACTGCGGCCCTGCTGAAGGTGCTCAACACGCTGGGCTACATCCCACCCCAGCCCGCGCAGGAGCTCCGGTGTGTGCCCAAGTCCAAAGAATTCCAACGCCTCGAAAGCTTCTCCGTGATTTTTCCGTCCGCCGACACCCCGGATGCCCCCGCGATGGCCAAGGCCACGTTCAAGCCCGAAATTCCCGCCGAGCGCATCGCCCGCATCTGCGACGTGGCGAATGAGGGCGCGCACAAAAAAATGCGGCATCTCACCTTCACCTTGTCCGAGGACGGGCGTTCCATTCTCGCCGCGATGGGCACTCCCGAGCATGACGTGCCGGACATCGCGAATATCTTCGGCGGCATGGGTGGCGTCCTCAGCTACGAGGGAGAAAATAATCTCCTGCGCGCCCTTCTGCCGCAGATAGCCCCGACCACGCACATCACCCACTCCGCCAGCCTCGCCACGCCGGTGCTTGCGAAGGCCGGGTTGGGCGTGTAAGCATACTCGTTTGACATAACATTTTCACCCCCCGGACGAGCCGCGCTAGCGGCGAAGATCCGGGGACTCATGCCGTGAGATCCCGGATAGCCTTTCAGGCTTCCGGGAAGTGATGGGGAATTAAGCACCCCGCCCTTCTGCAAAACGACCACACCCCCCATTTTTACTGTACTTTTTTCCCGGTAATTTGTTAAATAGCTTGGATTTGCTTGGCCGGGAGCGTAAACTTCCTCCTTGATCCCCAATGCCCAACCCCTAATACCTAGTAAGAAATGGCTCGCGGAACTTCAGGGTTTCTTAATAAACGCATGACGGAACTGGCAGGCATCGCGATGCTGGCGGTTGCGATGTTTTTTGCGCTGGCATTGGCTTCCTATAATTCCTCCGACCCTTCGTTCAATCGCGCCTATGACGGTGACATCGCCAACTGGATGGGTGCGCCCGGCGCGTGGCTTTCCGACCTGCTGCTGCAGGTGCTGGGGCTGGGTTCGTTCGTGCTGGCGCTCGTGCCGCTCGCCTGGGGCGTGAACCTCATCGCCAAGCGTAGAACTGCGATGCTCTGGCTGCGCGTCAGCCTGCTGGCGCTCTGCCTGCCCGCCACGAGCGCGCTGTTCGCGCTCATTCCCGCGCCCATCGACTGGCCGATCGCCATCGGCCTCGGCGGCTATGTCGGCATCCTGCTCAAGACGAAGCTCTCCGGGTTGCTCACCGTCTGGGGCTTCGGCGCGCTGGCCTTCGTCACCTCTATCGGCGCGCTGGTGGTGGCGACGGGGCTCTCCCGTACCCAGTGGCAGGCCATGGGCGGAACCTCCGCCTCGGGACTTCAGATGGCATGGCACACCGTGATGCGGGGCTATATGTTCGCCCGCAATGCCTTCCGCGCCGAGATGGATCTCCCCACCCGCACGCGCCGCCGCATGCATAAGAAGGCCATGGAAGAGGTCGCAGAAGAGAATCTCGAATCCGCCGAGGCGCGCATCTCGCCCAAGCTGTTCGGCAAGCCCCCGGTGTCGGAGAAGCGTGCTGCGGTCGTGCAGAAGCCGGAAGAGAAAAAAGAGAAACCCAAATCCAAAAAGGCCCAGCAATCGTCGCTGGAGCTGGGACATAGCGAGGGCACGTTCACCTTCCCCGCCCTGTCGCTGCTGAAGGAAGGCAAGAAATCCAAGACCAAATCCTTAAGCGAATCGGCGCTGGAACAGAACGCGAAGCTGCTCGAATCCGTGTTGCAGGATTTCGGCGTGAACGGCAAGATCACCGCCATTCGCCCCGGCCCCGTGGTGACACTGTACGAGTTGGAACCCGCCGCCGGCGTGCGCGCCCAGCGCGTCATCGGTCTGGCCGACGACATCGCCCGCTCGATGAGCGCCGTATCCGCGCGCATCGCCGCCGTGCCGGGCAAGAACGTCATCGGCATCGAACTGCCCAACCAGCAGCGCGACATGGTATCCTTCCGCGAAGTGCTGGAATCCGACGCCTACGGCAACACCGACCTGCGTATCCCGCTGGCGCTCGGCAAGGACATCGGTGGCGACGTGGTGGTGGTGGATCTCGCCAAGATGCCGCACCTGCTCGTCGCGGGCACGACCGGCGCGGGCAAGTCCGTCGCGGTGAACGCGATGATCCTCTCGATCATCTACCGCCTGAGCCCGGAGCAATGCAAATTCATTATGATAGACCCGAAGATGCTGGAACTGTCGGTGTATGACGGCATCCCGCACTTGCTCACCCCCGTGGTCACCGAGCCCGGCAAGGCCGTGGTGGCGCTCAAATGGACGGTGAAGGAGATGGAGAACCGCTACCGGCTGATGTCCACGCTGGGCGTGAAGAACATCGCCGGATATAACGAGAAGATCAAAGCCGCCGTCGAGAACGAGGAAGTGCTCACCCGGCGCGTGCAGACCGGCTTCGACCCCGACACCGGCAAGCCGGTCATGGAGGATGTGCCGCTCGACATGACGCCCCTGCCCTTCATCGTGGTGGTGGTGGACGAGATGGCCGACCTGATGATCGTCGCGGGCAAGGACATCGAAGGCTCCATCCAGCGCCTCGCACAGATGGCACGCGCGGCGGGCATCCACATCATCATGGCGACGCAACGCCCGTCGGTGGACGTCATCACCGGCGTCATCAAGGCGAATTTCCCGACACGCATCAGCTTCCAGGTGACGAGCCGCATCGACAGCCGCACCATCCTGAACGAGATGGGCGCGGAGCAACTGCTCGGACAGGGCGACATGCTCTATATGTCCGGCGGCAGCCGCATCCAGCGCGTCCACGGCCCCTTCGTCACCGACAAGGAAGTGGAAAACGTGGTGCAGCACCTGAAGGATCAGGGCGAGCCGGTCTACATGGAAGACGTCACCACCGAAACCGACGAAGTGGACGGCTTCGGTGCGGAAGGCGGCGGCAGCGGCGATGATTTCTACGATCAGGCGGTGGCCATCGTCTGCAACGACGACAAGGTATCCACCAGCTACATCCAGCGCAAGCTGCGTATCGGCTACAACCGCGCCGCCGACATCATCGACCGCATGGAAAAAGAAGGCGTCATCAGCGCCCCCAACCATGTCGGCAAACGCGAAGTGCTGGCCCGCGTACCGTCGAAAGAATACGGTTAGAAATGGAAGAAAGAACTATCGTTCCCACACATTGGGGTGATTGTCCGCCCCATTTCTGATGCTGGATCCGGGGTGTGTTTTAATGTGCATGTTTATGGCTTCTTGAGGATA
>JADZBT010000031.1 GCA_020851915.1 Alphaproteobacteria bacterium
CAGAGGTTGTAATGTCACCTCTGCTGCCTTTTCCGGAGAGTAACAGAAAGACAGAAAATCTTTCGTGCTTTTTCGTATCTCACGATACTCAGGAAGATACCTTCCCGCCTGGCGCATGAACCAAAATGGAGAACGATCGTTTTTCTCTCTGCGTAATGCACGGATGAATCGAGAGGACTCTGGCTTCATAAAATACTATTACATTAAAAATATATTCTTAAAGATGTAGTGAATAGTGGGTGGCTGTGGACAGTGTGAATGGAAATTTCTTCCCATGTTTTCCACTATAAATCATTCTTTTTTTATCAAAAGAAAAAACGGTGGATGAACCGGTGGATGAAAAAAATATCGCCATGATTTTACGCATTTTGAAAGGTTCGATGGAAAATGGTGAAAAAATCGCTATCGTGATACCAATCCACTGAATGAACGGCGATGGGATAGTATCATTCACATGCGTATAAATACCCTACCGTTCAAAACACGAATGGGGACATAAATTCCGCCCTGGGGAAAACAGAATGCTTATACCGGTTATTCACAGAGGAGCGAAAAACGGTGGATGAAATAAAGCGTATGACGCTGCATCTGGTATCGGATTCCACCGGTGAAACGGTGAGCAGTGTCGCGCGCGCCGCGCTGGTACAATTCGAATCACTCGAAGCGGAAGATATCATCTGGCCGTTGGTTCGTTCTCTGCGCCAGATGGAGAAGGTCATTCATGGCATACAGGAAAATCCCGGCCCGGTGCTCTATACGCTGGTGGATCCCGCATTGCGCGATCAGCTCAAGGAATTCTGCCAGCAACTCAATGTTCCCTGCATTCCCGTACTCTCCACCGTGATGCGCGAGATAGCGGCCTATACGGGCGCGTCGCTTTCGGGGGAAGCGGGGCGGCAATATGAACTCGATGCAGAATATTTCTCGCGCGTCGAGGCGGTGAATTTCGCTATCTCCCATGACGACGGACAGGCGACCTGGGAATTGGAGAAAGCGGATATCGTGCTGGTGGGCGCGTCGCGTACGTCGAAGTCGCCTACCTGCATGTATCTGGCGCATCGCGGATACAGCGCGGCTAACGTGCCTTACGTAAAACATGTGGAGTTACCGGAATCACTGGATACGCTGAAGCGCCCGCTCATCGTGGGATTATGTATCAATCCGGAGGCGCTGGTGCAGATACGCAAAAATCGATTGCTCTCGCTGCATGAGGACAAAGACACCGATTATGTCGATATGGATGTGGTGAAAGAGGAGGTCACGGCCTCGCGCCGCTATTTCCAGAAACGCAAATGGCCGATCATCGATGTGACGCGCCGCTCTGTGGAAGAGACTGCCGCGCAGATCATCCAGCTCTATCAGGACCGCGAATCGGAGAAAGCCCATGGGTGAGGAAGAGAAAGAAAAAGAGAAGGACGTGAAACGGGCCGGGGTCATCGGTTTTCCCGTCGCGCATTCGCTGTCGCCGAAGCTGCACGGATTCTGGCTCAAAAAATATAATATCACGGGAAAATATACCGCCATCGAAGCGCCGGTGGGAGAGTTGCACTCCACCCTGAAGCGGCTTCAGGAAAAAGGCTTCCGTGGTGTGAACATCACGCTGCCGCACAAGGAAGAAGCGCTGCGGCTGATGGATGCCGCTGATGATACGGCGTTACGCGCCGGCGCGGTCAATACCGTGGTGATGAACGACGAGGGCATGACCGGCTCCAACACGGATATTTTCGGATTCATGGAAAATATCCGCGAGCATTTCCCCAATTTCTCGCTCAAGGGAAAACATGCCGCGATCGTGGGCGCGGGAGGTGCGGCGCGCGCGGTGTGTGTGGCGCTGGAAGAAATGGGCGCGCATACCATCCGCATCATCAACCGCTCGCAGGATAAAGCGGAGGCGCTCGCAAAGGAAATGAGCGGCGCGACCTATAGCATCCACGGATTCTCGGATGCGGATAAAGCGCTGGAGGGTGTGCATCTGCTGGTGAATGCCTCACCGCTCGGGATGAGGGGCCAACCTGCACTGTCGCTGCCGCTCGAATCGCTCTCCGCCTCTGCGCTGGTGACGGATATCGTTTACACGCCGCTCATCACGCCGCTGCTGTTCCATGCGTCGCAACGCGGCAATCCCGTGCTCGACGGGCTGGGCATGCTGTTGCATCAGGCGCGACCGGGATTCAAGGCGTGGTTCGGCACGATGCCGGAGGCGACGGCGGAGTTGCGCGAGGCGTTGCTCGTGCCATGATCGTCGTCGGACTCACCGGTTCCATCGCCATGGGAAAGAGCACCGTCACGAAGCAATTTGCGTATCTGGGTGCGCGTACATTCAATTCCGACACCGCCGTACATGAGATTCTCGAAAAAAATTCGGGTGCGATCTCCGAGATAAAAAAACGCTTTCCCGACGCGGTGAAAAACAACATCGTAGACCGAAACGCGTTAGGGAAAATCGTGTTTCACGATGACGTTGCGATGCGCGAGCTGGAGGCCATCATGCATCCGCGCGTGTGGGAGATGCAGCAGGGCTTTCTCCGCCGCTGTGCCCTGCAAAACTGCGGGTTTGCGGTGCTTGACATCCCGTTGCTGTTCGAGACGAACGGCGAAGGAAAAGTGGATGTTACGGTGGTTGTCAGCGCGCCAAAATTCGTGCAGCGACAGCGCGCATTGTTACGCATGCACATGACCGAAGACCGCTTCGATTCCATTCTCAAAAAGCAGATGCCCGACATCGAAAAAAGGCAGCGCGCAGATTTTGTCATTCACACCGGCCTCGGAAAAGCGTATAGTATGAGGCAGGTAAGAGAGTTGATGACGCTGCTTACCTCGCATCGCGACCCGTAATATTTTTATTTCTGCGATGCTGCGCCGGGGGGCGGGCGAAAACATATTTCGCGAAAATATATTTCATCGTAGCGGCTGGGGCCCATGCGCGAGATCGCGTTCGATACAGAGACGACAGGACTCGATCCTGAAAGCGGCCATCGCGTCGTGGAGATCGGCTGCGTGGAGATGGTCAACCGCATCCGCACCGGGAAATCCTATCATGTCTATTTGAATCCCGAACGCGATATGCCTGCGGAAGCACAGAGGGTGCATGGGTTGTCGGAGGAATTCCTCGCCGATAAACCGCGTTTTGCCGACGTGGTGGATGAGTTCCTCGAATTCATCGGCGGCGATATGCTGGTGATCCACAACGCCGCCTTCGATATGAAATTCATCAATCACGAGCTGAAGCGCGCGCAGCGCACAGCCATCGCATGGGAGCGCGCCATCGATACCGTGCAGATGGCGCGGCGCAAATTCCCCGGCTCGCCCGCCAACCTCGATGCGCTCTGCCGCAGGTTCGAGATCGACCTCACCGCACGCACCAAGCACGGCGCGTTGCTCGATGCGGAGCTGCTCTCCGATGTCTATATGGAATTGCTGGGCGGGAAACAGGCGGTGATGAGCCTCGACTCGCGGCTGCATGCCACCACCACCACGGTGAAAAAACGCATCCCGCGCCCGGCGCGCGCGTTCGAGCCCTCGGCCTATGAATGCGAACAGCATGCGGCGTTCCTGCGGCAGCTCACCAATCCGGTGTGGAAGGTGTAGCTACATAAAAGTAGCGCCACACCGGCCCCTTCGCCGGTATGGCATTATTACTTAGAGGCCTTCGGCAGCAGCAGATAATATTCGCCAGGATTTTTCATCAGGCCTGCGGTCGCGCCGGCTGCTTCGCCATAGCCGAAAAAGATGTCGCCGCGCACGGGGCCACGGATGGCGCCGCCGGTATCTTGCGCTATCATCAGGCGGCGATAGGGTTCGGATGAGGGCAGGGTGGTGTCAAGCCACAGGGGCACGCCCAGCGGGATGAATTTTTTGTCGACGGCGAGCGAGCGACCGGGAGTGACCGCCACACCCTGCGCGCCCAGCGGGCCGTCGCCGGTGCTTTCGCGGAAGAACACATAGGACGGGTTCGTATCCAGTATCTCGCGCACGCGCTGAGGGTGTGATTCCAGCCACGCACGCAGCGCCGGGGTGGACATCTGCTCGCGGGGGATCTCTCCCTCGTTGATGAGTATCTTGCCGATGGAAACGTAAGGATGCCCGTTCTGCCCGTCGTAATTGAGGCGGAGCGTCGAGCCATCCTCCATCTTCACGCGGCCCGAGCCCTGCACATGCAGCAGGAAGGCGTCCACCGGGTCGTCCACCCAGGCGATCTCCAGGCCCTTGCCCGCCAGCGCGCCGTCCTCGATCTTCGCGCGGTCCTCGAAGGGGGTGAGCTTGCCGTTCTTCACCCGGCCCGCGATGCGCTCGCCCGCCAGCTTCTCACGGAAATCGCCCAGCTCCACCGTGACGAGGTCAGGGGGGCGCTTGTAGAGCGGCGTGGAATAGCGCGGTGTTTTCGTGCGTGAGCCGCGCAGCGCGATCTCGTAATAGCCGGTGAACAGCCCTTCCGCTTCGCCACGATTGCCTGCGCGGAACGGCGCGAACCATGTTTCGAAATAGCGGCGGGCGGCATCATCATTGGAGGGAACCGTATTCGCGGCCTTGCAAGCGGGGAGCCATGCCGCCACCTCGCCGATGGCGGGGCCGCTGCCACGCTTCAGGAATACCGCGCAGGATCGCTTGAAGGCGGTGAGCGCCTCGGCGTGCGTATCGTTTTTCCAGCCCGGAAGGTCGTCGAAGCGGGCGGGAGAGAGCGATAATTCATCCACGGGCGGCGTGACGGGCGCGCAGGCGGAGAGCAACGCGAGAAGCACAAGGGCATATGGAGAGAGCAGGCCCCTCATCCCCCGCCTTCTCCCTATGGGAGAAGGGGCCTTCTCTCCCTCTCCCATAGGGAGAGGGGCAGGGTGAGGGGGCTGTGGTGAATGGCTCACGCCGCTCACTGCGCCACGCTCTGCGTTTCGATGAGCTTCCAGTTGGGGTCGGTGGAGCGGGTGTCGCGCTCGAACGTCCAGATGTCCTCGACACGCTCGACCTGCGAGGGGTCGCCGGCGGTGATCGCGTCACCCTCGATGGCGCGCTCGACCACGATCTGCTCGCTCTCGAAACGCACCGTCACCCGCGCGAAGGGCCCGGAGAGCGCAGCGCGCTCCACGGTGCAGGAGGTGATCGCCACCAGCGTGACGTCCTCGCGCGTGCCGGCCTGCTTGCGGCGCGAAATCTCCGCCTCGAATTCCTTATAGAGCGCATCGGAGAGTAGCGTCTTCAGCGTTTGGGTGTCGCCCTCGGACAGGGCGCGCAGCACCATCTCGAACGCAGCCTCCGCACCCTTCAGGAAACGCTTGAGAGAGAAGGTCGGGTCGGCCCTACGCAATTCGGCCAGCGGCTTGGCCAGCGGGTTCTTCTCATCCAGCGGGGCCTCGTCCTCCAATGCGCGGCGCACGCGCTCGACCACCATCTCCTCCGGCTTGGGCGGCAGCGGGCGGATGGTCGCGGCGGGGCCGGGATTGCCGATGTTCCGGCCCAGCAGGCTCCGCAGCCGGAACAGCACGACGCCCGCGATGATGGCCAGAAAGATAATATCGATGAATGCCACGGTATCCCTGAGAAGAGTGAAAGAGGCCTAGACTCTATAGCGATTTGCAATTTCCGTAAACTGCTTTATAACTGCCGGTTCTAATACTATTTTGCAATCAATCGACCGATTGATTGCGCTGCGCCGCATGAGCGGCGGCGCGCGTTCGCGCTTGCCAATGTGCGAGAGGTTGGCTGCACATTGGATAAAAGAATATAACGGAATGGGAAGTACGATCATGGCTGAGAGCAAAAAGAACGCCGCGAAAAGCGAAGACAAGGGCAAGACCCTCGCCAAGCGCGTGACCATCAACGGACAGTACATCAAGGATCTGTCCTTCGAGAATCCGCAGGCCCCCAAGAGCCTCTTCACGCTGAAAGAGCGCCCGCAGATCGACATCGCCGTGGATCTCAAGGCCACCAAGATGCAGGAGCATGTGTTCGAGGTCGCCATCAAGGTCACGGCCAAGGCGACCGGAAACGAGATATTGCTGTTCCTGGTCGAGGTGGCGTATGCCGGCATCTTCACCCTGTCCGACGCGGTGAAGGAGAATGAGGAAGAGCGCGTGCTGCTCATCGATTGCGCGCAGGTGCTGTTCCCGTTCCTGCGCCGCATCGTCGCCGACGTCACCCGCGATGGCGGCTTCCCGCCGCTGATGCTCGACCCCATCGATTTCGAAGGGCTGTTCGAGGAGCGCAAGGATCATATCAAGCGCCAGAAGGCGGCAAGCTGATTTTCGGAGTTGTTAGAGTTTAGAGTCCAGAGTCCAGTAAGTAGTCTCACTGAACTCTGGACTCTGACTACTAACCACTCAAATATGTATCGCCCGTTTGGCGACGTCTAGCGCCGCTTCCTTGACTGCTTCATTCAGATCCGGGTGCGAATGGCAGGTGCGGGCGATGTCTTCCGCCGATCCGCCGAACTCCATGATGGTCACCGCTTCCGCGATCAGCGTGCCTGCGCTGGGGCCGATGATATGCACGCCCAGCACCTTATCGGTCTTGGCGTCGGCCAGCACCTTCACGAAGCCGTCGGTCTTGCCGATGGCGCGTGCGCGGCTGTTGGCCATGAAGGGGAATTTTCCGGCATTGTAGGCGATGCCCGCTTCTTTCAGCTGTTCCTCGGTCTTGCCGATGGTGGCCACTTCCGGCGAGGTATAGACCACGCCCGGAACCATCTCCCAGTTCACATGACCCGCCGGTCCGGCGATGAGTTCGGCGGCGGCGATGCCGTCTTCCTCAGCCTTGTGGGCGAGCATGGGGCCCGCAACCACGTCGCCGATGGCGTAGATATGCGGCGCGGCGGTCTGCAGATGGCCGTTGACCGGGATACGGCCGCGCTCATCTACCTTGATACCTGCGGCGTCCAGTCCCAGCCCGTCCGTGTAGGGGCGGCGGCCGATGGCCACCAGCACCGCATCGGCGGAAAGGCTTTCGCTCGCGCCGCCTTTGGCGGGCTCCAGCGTCAGCGTGGCGTTCCTGCCCTTTACGTCGGCCTTGGTGACCTTCATGCCCAGCTTGAATTCCATGCCCTGCTTGGCGAGGATGCGCTGGAACTGCTTGGACACATCGCCATCCATGGTGGGCAGGATGCGGTCGAGGTACTCCACCACGGTGACCTTCGCGCCCAGACGCCGCCATACCGATCCAATCTCGAGCCCGATGACGCAGCCGCCGATGACGATCAGATGCTTGGGCACTTCGGAGAGCGTCAGCGCGCCGGTGGAGGAGAGGATCACCTTCTCGTCGATGGTGAGGCCGGGCAGCGGGGTGGTCTCCGAGCCGGTGGCGATGATGACGTGCTTGGCGGCGAGGGTATCCGCGCCCACCGTGACCGCGTTCGGCCCGGTGAATTTTCCCGCGCCCTTGAAATAGGCGACCTTGTTCTTCTTGAAAAGGCCCTCGATGCCCTTGGTGAGGGTTTCGACGACCGTATCCTTGCGGCCCAGCATGGTCTTGAGGTCGAGCTTGGGCGCGACCTTGATGCCGTGTTCAGCGAAATGGTGATTCGCTTCTTCGTATAGCTCGGAGGAATGCAGCATCGCCTTGGAGGGGATGCAGCCGACATTGAGGCAGGTCCCGCCCAGCGTCCCGCGCTTCTCGATGCAGGCGGTTTTAAGGCCCAGCTGTGCGGCGCGGATGGCGGCTACGTACCCGCCCGGGCCGCCGCCGATGATGACTACGTCGAATTGATTGTCGGTCACGGTAATGTTCCTGATGTTGTTAATGGTTATTCAAAAATGAATACGGATTCGGTAACGGTAGAAATATCGACGCCGACCAGATGGATGCTCTCAAGCGGAAGAACCACGATCACGGCGTCATCCGACTCCACGATCTGAAGGTCGTCCATACTGGTTGCGAAGCCGCGCAGGTCGATGCGATCGCCTTGTGCCGCATAAAAATCCATTATGTAGTCGATCGCATTCACGTTCGAGCCGTCTACCACCTCCACGGCGCCGTGGAACACAAAAACATCCGCGCCCGTGCCGCCGGTCATCGTATCCCAGCCCAGCCCGCCCGGGAGGGTGTCCCCTCTCAGCCCGCCGAGGAGAACATCCGCGCCCGCGCCACCATAGAGCTGGTCGGAACCCTGCCCGCCATAGAGCGAATCCGCCGCAATGCCGCCATAGAGCGAGTCATCGCCCTGATTGCCGTAAAGCGCATTGCCCAGATCCGCCGCGCCCATCAGCGTCGGGGACACCCCGCCGACGATGAGGTCGTCGCCCCTGCTGCCATAGAGCGTATCCTGCCCAAGGCCGCCATAAATACCGTCGTTCCCGCCATAGCCATAGAGCCGATCATCATCCTGGCCGCCCAGCATCGTGTCGCCGCCCTCGCCGCCATAGATGAGGTCGTCGCCCTGATTGCCGAACAGCGCGGCGGGAGTGGGAATGCTGTTGCCAAAAATAGTGTCGTTGCCCTCGCGGCCCTCTACCCAAGGGAGGGCA
The DNA here is from genome assembly GCA_020851915.1 of Alphaproteobacteria bacterium. Taxonomy (GTDB): domain Bacteria; phylum Pseudomonadota; class Alphaproteobacteria; order Rickettsiales; family RI-342; genus JADZBT01. The sequence goes on from JADZBT010000031.1 coordinate 8,451, forward strand.
GAAGGGAGAAAAAGATTCTCCCCCGCCGACGTGCCGATGGTGCGGTCGGCAGGGTCTGTCAGTGCTGCGAGCGAGGTAGGGTCTATGGACACCATTGTTACACCACTCTCAGCAAACGCTGCGGTTCTTCGGTGTATTGCTTCATGGCCTTATAACCGCCAGTGCCGCCGCCGATGATGACTACGTCGAAATGATTGTCGGTCACGGTATCTTCCTGATATTGTTAGCCGAGAATGAAAGCGACTTCAGTAATGGTCGAGGCGTCGGAAACACCCCAAAGCGTAATTTCCTGGGTAACCATATCGCCCTCTACCGTTACAATGGTATAGATCTGGTTAACATCCATGATAACCGTGGAGATTTCTACCTGGCTGAAGTCAGAGGCGAGCCCTCGCAGATCTATACGATCTCCTTCCGTAACGCTGAAATCTAGAATTTCGTCCTCAAGCGCGACGCCATCATTGGATAGCCCATGAAACACGAATACATCTGCGCCCACTCCGCCTGAAACAGAATCGCTACCTTGTCCTCCAATGAGTGTATCGTTTCCTTCATAGCCATCCAGAAGGTCTGCGCCCGTATTGCCAAATAGCACATCCGCACCATCGTCTGCCCTGATAATATCCTCGCCGCTGCCGCCAACAATCACGTCATTGCCGGACCCTCCGTCCAGCAGGTCGTCACCGGACTCTCCCGAGATGTAATCATCGCCCTCTCTTCCCAAGAGCCAATCGTCATCACCGCCGCCAAACAAGGAATCACTTCCTC
>JADZBT010000032.1 GCA_020851915.1 Alphaproteobacteria bacterium
GGAGAGCACCAGCTCGCCCACCGTCTGCATCATCTTCTCCAGTATGTCCAGATTGATACGGATCGACTGGTTGGCGGCGTTCGTGCCTTTATCCTCGGCGTGCGCTGTGGAGGCTGCGGGTGCGGCCGGGGCAGCGGGGGCCGCTACCGGGGCAGCGGCAATCTTCGCGACGGGCTGCTCTATGATCTTCTCTGCGACGGGCGCAGCGACGCTATTCGCGTTACCCTGTTTTGCCATCTCCGCCTGCCGGATCAATTCTTCCAGATCGTCATCGCCCTTGAAGAAGCTGGCCATGTCGGCATCGCTACCGGCGGCGATAGGTGCTGCTTCCACGGTGGGGGCGTCGGAATTACCGTGTTCCGCAAAATGATTGAGACTGGCGATCAGTGCGCTGTCGTCGCCCGCCGGCTCTGCGCCGCTTCCTGCCATATGATCCACGATGCCCTTGATGCAATCGATAGATTGCAGGATCAGCGTGATCGCGTGCGGAGTGACCCTGATCTCGCCGTCGCGGAACTTGCCGAGGATGTTCTCACCCGCATGGGCGACCTTCTCCAGACGATGCAACCCGAGGAACCCGCAGGTTCCCTTGATGGTATGCATCACGCGGAAGATATTGCTTAGGGTAGGAGTGTCCTGAGGGTTCTGCTCGAGCTTGACCAGTTCCAGGTCGAGCATCGCGAGGCTCTCGGTCGTCTCCGTGACGAATTCGTTGATCATGTCATCCATAACTATAATGTCCCTAAGCGGATTAGAATCCCGTTACAACAGATTTGGGTAATACAGCATTCAAACCGCCCTGAAATTTCAATTACGTATTTACTGTGCCACAGTAACAGGGCAGTTTGTGTCGTCAGGGCCATATTAGGCAGAAAATTGTAAAATAAGCGTTAAGCGGGTGGCATACCCTGCTGTGACGCCGGTTTGCTCATTCTATCCATCGTATGTAAAGGTTACCCTCTATGCCGTTATGTCTGGTTGTTGATGATTCCAAAGTAGTACGTACGCTCGCGCGCCGCATGATCGAACCCATGGGTTACACGGTGCAGGAGGCGGAGCACGGCGAGGATGCGCTCAACAAATGCATGCAGACGATGCCGGATTTCGTCCTGCTCGACTGGAACATGCCGGTGATGGACGGGCTGCAATTCATTAAATGGCTGCGAACGGCTCCGGGCGGCGACGCTCCGAAGGTGATTTTCTGCACCACCGAGACAGATATGCAACATATCATGGACGCCATGGCAGCCGGCGCAAACGAATATGTGATGAAGCCCTTCGACGAGGTGATCCTGCGCGACAAGATGACCCAGATCGGTCTGCTATAAAGGATAGGAACGAATGACCATTCGGGTAATGCTGGTAGACGACTCCGTGATCGTGCGCGGTTTGATCTCGCGCGCGCTTTCGGCGCTCCCGCATATCCAGATCGTGGCCTCGGCCAGCAATGGGGCGTTGGCGATCCCTATTGCAAAAGAGCAGCGGCCAGACATTATCATTCTGGATATAGAGATGCCGGAAATGGACGGCATCACGGCGCTGCCGAAGCTGATCGAGGCATCGCCGAAAACAAAGGTCATCATGGCCTCGACACTGACGTTGCGGAATGCCGGCATCAGCATGCAGGCGTTGTCGCTGGGGGCGGCGGATTATGTCGCGAAGCCTTCGGCCAAACAACCCGAGGAGTTGCAGGCGTTCTACCGCGAGCTGTATAGCAAGATACTCGCGCTGGCGGGCGTGCCGGAATCGCCCGCGATGCCCGCGAGCGCCCCTGTCGCAAAGCCGGCGGTATCCACGTCCGCCGCCGCCGCTCCTACGCCGTACTCACTGGCGCCGTCAAAGCCGCTCGCTCCTGTCCGGGCGCTGGCCATTGCCTCTTCTACCGGCGGCCCGCAGGCGTTGCAGAAGCTTTTTGACGGGCTCAAGGGCAAGCTGAACCATATCCCGATATTCGTGACGCAGCATATGCCGCCGATGTTCACCGCCTTGCTCGCGGAGCAGCTCGCCAAGGCCGGTGCGCGCGTCTGCGCCGAGGGAAAGAACGGCGAGAGGGTGCTGCCCGGGCATATCTATGTCGCGCCTGGGGATTATCACATGCTGGCCGTGAAGGACGAGGGCGGAGTGGCGCTCCGCCTCACTCAGGATCCGCCGGTCAATTTCTGCCGTCCGGCAGCGGATCCGATGCTCCAGAGCCTGAGCGCAATATACGGGAGTGGTTTGCTGACGGTGGTGCTTACGGGGATGGGACAAGACGGCTTCGAAGGCGCGCGTACGGTCGTCGCCAACGGCGGGAATGTTGTCGCTCAGGATGAGGTGAGCAGCGTGGTCTGGGGTATGCCGAGGGCGGTGGCGGTCGGCGGCCTGTGCCGTGCGGTGCTGCCGCTGCCGGATATATCCGGCTATCTGATACAGAGCATAGGGAGCTGATATGCAGCCCGCAGATTTCCAGTTCATTGCAGATTGGCTGAAAAAACGCTCCGGGCTGGCGCTGACCGAGGACAAGATCTATCTGCTCGACAGTCGCTTGCTTCCGGTGGCGCGCAATCATGGCTGCGACTCGGTAACTGCGCTGATCCATTTGATCCGCACTACCCGCAACGAGGCCGTGCTGCGGGAAGTCACCGAGGCGATGACGACCAATGAATCGCTGTTCTTCCGCGATTCCAAGCCCTTTGATTACCTGCGCCAGACGATACTGCCCGCCTACAAAGCGGCGGGGGGAAGGAACAGCACGCGCATCTGGAGCGCCGCCTGCTCCACGGGGCAGGAGCCCTATTCCATTGCCATGAGCCTGCAGGAGGAAGCGGCCAAGATGCCGGGCTGGAGCTACGAGATCGTGGCGACCGACCTTGCCCAGAAGGTGCTGGACAGGGCCCGCGAGGGGATATTCTCGCAATTCGAAGTGCAGCGCGGATTGCCCATCCAGATGCTCATCAAGTATTTCGCGCAGTTGCCTGCCAATATGTGGCAGATCAAGGAGCCGCTGCGCGCCATGGTGTCGTACCGGATGCAGAACCTGCTCGAGAGCTTCGCGATACTCGGTAAATTCGACATTATATTCTGCCGGAACGTATTGATCTATTTCGACGAGCCCACCAAGGCGCAGGTGGTCGATTCGCTGGCCAATTCGTTGCTTCCCGGAGGGTATCTGGCGCTCGGCTGTTCGGAAACGCTGATGGATAAGACGCAGCGATTCAACGCGGTCACACAATGTTCGGGTCTATACCGTTTGAAATAGAAAGATTTATTGAACCACAGAGTGGATTCCTCTACATAAACAAAAACAAAAAGAAACAGGCGATGCTTTGCAACCTAAAGGGGAAAATTCTGGGTTCGTAGTGAATAGAGGAGAGTAAGAAGCCATGGTAGATAAAAACATTGCCGTCCTGATCGTGGAGGACAACACCACGATGCGGCGTATCGAGAGCAATCTGGTGCGGCAGCTCGGGTTCAACAATATCACCGAGGCGGTTGACGGCACGGATGCCCTTGCGAAGCTGCGCGCGAAAAAGATCGAGTTCATCATCTCGGACTGGCACATGGAGCCGATGACCGGCCTTGAGCTGCTCAAGCAGGTGCGCGCCGACGCGCAGTTGAAACACATCCCTTTCATCATGGTGACGGCGGAGAGCAAGGTGGAGAACATCCTCGTCGCCAAGCAGAACGGGGTAAGCAATTACATCGTGAAACCATTCAGTGCCGAGGCCCTCAAGACGAAGATGGTCAGCGTGCTCGGGCCATTCTGATAACGTAACGCAGCGGAGGATCTCCATGGACACCCCACCCAAGTCAGGAACCGCAGGCGGATCGGAACATGATCTGCGCGAAGAGATCCATCAGCTGGCTGTGTTCATCGAACAGGCAAAGCAGGAGCTGTTCGCCATCGGCGCACCGGGCGGCGGGGGGGTCACCGGCGATGCCGCGCAGCATCTCGACGCCGTCATCAAGGGGACGGAAGAGGCCAGCCATGCCATCATGGACGCCGTGGATGTTGTGCAGAATGCCGCGAACGGTCTCAGCGGCGCGCCGCAGGAGGCCATCATGGGCGCAGTCTCAAAAATATACGA
>JADZBT010000033.1 GCA_020851915.1 Alphaproteobacteria bacterium
CACTGCGTAGCGTTCCGCAACATATGCACCCTGAGTAGTGAATGCGGCGATCACGCTGTCGCTTTCGGGGTCGTCGTTCTTACGCAGCACCAGAATCGGTCGTACCTTATTGCTGACCATCCGCACCTGCCAGTAGGGATGCAGTACCCCGGAAACCGGGCGCTCGAAGTTCATGATCTTCTTGTCGACAAACGCGACGGACACATTATAGGTAAGCCCTTCCCACGACGCATCGGTTTCAAGGCCGAGCTTATGCAGGAATGCGTTGAGCTTCTCTTTGGAAACCGGCTTACCGGATTTGTCTTCATTCGCACCGATGTCGCCGAGTATGACGAATTTTGTGCCCAGATCGACAGCATGCGACGCCCAGTCCAGATAGGCTTCCGGATCTTTCATGCGTATCCCACTTGGAAACCAGGTCAGGATGCCGTGCGAATTCTTTATATCCTCGTCGGACGGAAGTCCCTTTTTAATATCGCGGTAGTCGAGTACCAGACCGAGATGGTTGAGGGGCATCTCCGCCTTGCGATGCAGGTCGCTGAAGGGAAGCTGGTCGCCGTCGCCGCTGTCGTACAATGCAAGGATGGTGCGCGGGACAAAAGGCGAAGCATGGCTTGCCGTGCTCAGCATCGTGCCAAGCATGAGAATGACGATCGCGATGATGCGATAGACGGACATCATTGCAGCGGCTCCGGTATGATCTGGTCGAGCTTGATGGTGGCGACATACGGATTAAAGCCGTTCTTGCGTTCTTCCGCGTAGATCGCGCGTATCTCGTCCTTGTTCTCTGGTGCGGCATAGTCCAGCGTGAATATCTGGAGCTTGGGATTGATACGCTGTGCGCCTTTCAGTATCTCCACCTGCTGTTTGTAGAGGTCGGCGGCGACATGTTCATACTGCTTGGTTGCAAAGTTATAGGTGGCGTAAATGGACTCGCCCAGAACCATGTCAATGTAAGGTGCGGTCTGCGGAAGTACATCATAGCCACGGTTCTGCATGATGATCAGCGACGGGTAGTTCTCGCGCATAGCGCGCACGACCCGGATAGCCGCGTCTTTCATGCCTGCGTTTTGCACCGGTTGTGTGCGCTCCAGCTCGGCGGCGTTGTCGACGGTGTCGAGGAACACGCCCTGAAATCCGTGATGCAGCGCAGCCGGGATGATCTCCTCGATGATATGCTCCGCCCAGTCGCCGCTACGCAGATCGATGGAGTAGCTGCCCGGCCAGTTGGGATTTTCGCCGAGGGTGAGGTTGCGGGATTTCAACGAGTCGAAATAATCGCGGTGCGTTTCCGCTTCGCCGAGATTGACGTAGAGCAACATAACTTTGCCGGTGCTGTGAAGCGACTTGATCGGCATGGTCGTGGTTTCGTCGAGCACGACGACCTTGAACGGCGCGAGTGACTGACTATCCGATCCATCTCCGTAATATACCGCCCACGGAATGGACGAGGGTGCACGCTCCGGGGCCGCGCCCGAAGCGAAGGCGGTGGTGACAGAAAATGTCATAAGCGTCGCCATCCCTATTATCCAGTCCTTCATTTATCCTACCTGATAAATAAATATCCAATTGGTACACCCATTAGAACCGCTCCAGATTAAGAAAGGGTTATTTGAAATCACCCAATCACATCATCGCGGCTTTTTATTCGCAGGCGTTGCCAATCTGCCACCGTACTTTTTATTCACCATAAAAGCAGATGCTTAAACAGGACGGGGGCGCTATTTTTACCCGATTACGGGAGGTGAGGCAAGCCTTAGTTAAAAATTGGTTAATTGCGTGGTATACAAAATGAACACTTTAGGGGGTGAGCATTGTATCAGGAAAAGGGGAGAATCCTGCGGATGCGGGCCGCCACACGGCGTAATGGCTTCATGCCAAGGGAGGTGAACTGCATTTTGTATTCGCCACCGGTCAATACCTCATAGGAGGCGATGCAGTTGGGAACCACCTCCCCGTAATATATAGTATAGAGGGAGGACATGAAGACCTGCGTGGCGGCGTGTCCCCATTTTATGGCCTGCTGCGGGACGCGCGCGAGCGCCTCGATGCAGATGATCGCTTCTTCGACGTTGCTGTTCGCATGGCGATAGGCAGAGGCAAATGGCTCCAGATTGAAGCGCATATCCGACAGCATGAGCGCAATATGGATCCCGGGGTAGGGCGTATGCGCGGCAACTTCGTCAATGAAAGAGAGTCCGGCTTTCCGTGCTTTATACAATAGAAGCCATTGATGCCATCGCACCCGAAGCATCGTAAGCAGACGCAATATACTGAAGCGGCGATGCTTGCCAAAAAAAATCAGATTTCGCTCGAGCGCGACCAGATGCTGTAATCCCCATGAATGGAACGCCGCGCCGATACGCTCGGTCGTGCTCACATCTTTCAGTCGCGCCATCCGAACCTTTTCCTTTGGACGGGTTGCGCCGAGGTCGGCGGAATGGCGCGACATCTTACGTCCGTAGGCATCGCGGATGATGTCGGCGTAGTGTCCCAGCTCTTGTCCGGCGATGACCATCATGCGTGCCATAGCGGGGAGGCCATGCCCATGTTTCGCGTCTGGGTCGTCGTTCTTGCGGAAGGGATCGCCGCCGCAGGAGATGAATACCGCGCTGTTGCGGCCATCGGTGCTTTGTAGGCCATTGCTGCTGCCGACGCTCTGCCATGCGTTGATGTCCAGCATGTCGCCAATGTTGTAGGAATAAGAGATGAACACCTCCACCTCTTCCCATAGCAACAACATGATAACGGCGGGATGAGCGGACTGCACGACAAGACGTGCAAGCTTCATCTCGGTTTCGGCATCCACCGGCTCGAATCGGGAGATTTCCGCCTGCATACGCTCCAGCTCGTTCCGGAATAGTTTTTCGAGCTCCGTGCCACTATGATATTTGCCGAGCGCGATACGCAGGATGGTTTCTGTTTTGGGGACGAGCGCGGGATCAAGGAGCTCGCGACGGCTGAAGACCTTATATATGTTCTCATACGGACGGGCGAGGCGGATGTAATTCACCCGGTCGAAATCTTGATCGATACGCAACCGCCCGGAACGCACCAGCGACTCGGCAAGCGCCTCAAGCTCCTGATACATATCCTCTTTTTCAAGTGCCGGACGTTCTGCCAACACATGGTAGACGTTGCTCATGGTTACAGCAATCCGTGCGTACGGAAGCTGTAGTGCCTTCCCGCCGTGATGATGAGATGGTCGTGCAGCACCACGCCCAGATGCAGCGCCGCCTGCTTGATCTGGTTGGTCATCTCGATGTCAGCCTTGGACGGCGTGGCATCGCCGCTCGGGTGGTTATGGACGATGATGAGTGCGGAGGCGCCGAGGTCGAGCGCGCGCTTGACCACCTCGCGCGGGTAGACGGGGGTGTGATCGACCGTGCCGCGTTGTTGTACCTCGTCGTCGATCAGCATGTTCTTGGCATTGAGAAACAGGATGCGGAATTCTTCATGCTTGGTATGCCCCATGGTAGCATGACAATAATCGAGCAGGGCGTTCCAGGATTGCAGTACGGGCTTTTCCGCGACCTGTTCCTTGAGCAGGCGGGTGGTGGATTCCTGCGCGGCCTTGAGCATGGCGATCGCGGCATCGCCCATGCCTTCTATCTCGGACAGGCGTTCGGGGGGAGCGGTCAGCACTTTGGCGAAGCTGCCGAAATGCGCGATAAGTTTCTTGGCCAGCGGCTTCACGTCCGCGCGAGGATGTCCGGCGAACAGCAGCACTTCCAGAAGCTCATAATCAAGTAAAGAATCAGCGCCGCCCTCAAGGATACGCTGCCGGAGGCGCTGGCGATGTCCGGCGTAATGCGGTTTTTCCTTGAGCAGGGTATCCGCCATGTGCGCGCCCGTCAGAGTGTGTAAGGAGGATGAAGCAGCCCCTTGGGGGAGCGGGTGAATATTTCCACGCCATCGGCGGTGACCGCAACCGTATGCTCGAACTGCGCCGACAGCGAGCGATCGCGCGTGGTGACAGTCCAGCCGTCGCTCTTGTTGAGCTTGGTGGCGAAATCGCCGATGTTCACCATCGGCTCCACGGTGAAGAACATGCCTTCGCGCAACTCGACGCCGGTGTTCGGTTCGCCGTAATGCAGGATGCTCGGCGCATCGTGGAACACTTTGCCGATGCCATGGCCACAATAGTCGCGCACGACGGACTAATTATGTTTTTCAACGAAAGTCTGGATAGCGTGTCCGATGTCGCCGGTCTTCTTGCCTGGCTTCACCTGCTCGATACCCAGCATGGTGGCTTCGTAGGTCACCTGCGTGAGGCGTTTCGCCTTGATGCTGGGCTCGCCCGCCCAGTACATGCGGCTGGTGTCGCCGTGCCAGCCATCGACGATCACGGTGACGTCGATATTGACGATGTCGCCGTCCTTCAGCACCTTCTCGTCGGGGATGCCGTGGCATACCACATGGTTCACCGAGGTGCAGATGGATTTGGGGAAGCCGCGATAGTTGAGGGGAGCGGGAATGCCATTCCGGCTGGTGATGAATTCGTGACAGAGGTCGTTTAGCTCCACAGTGGCCACGCCCGGCTTGACGTGTGGGGTGATGAAGTCGAGCGTTTCGGCCGCCAGTTGCCCGGCGCGACGCATGCCCTCGAACGCGGAGGGATCGGTGTGGTATTTGATGGAACGCGAATCTTCAGGCATGACGCAAAATGATTGTTGGTGTACAAACGGCGGCATATTTTGCACGAATGGCCTTCTGCTTCAACCCTTAATAGCGCCTTAGCCCATGCACGACCCCGCTCCCACTGCCTGCCTCATCATCATCGGCAATGAGATATTGTCGGGCCGAACACAGGACAGCAACCTGCGTTTTCTAGCGAAAGAGCTGAATCTCAAGGGCATCCGCCTGCGCGAGGTGCGGGTGATACCGGACGTGGAGCAGACCATCGTGGATACGGTGAATGCATGCCGCGCCGCCTTCACTTATATATTCACGACGGGTGGCATCGGGCCCACGCATGACGACATCACCTCTGCATCCGTGGCCAAGGCATTCGGAGTGGCGCTGGAGAAGAATCCCGAAGCGGCGGCGATGCTGGACGCGCATTACGGCGCGGAGCATGTGACCCCGGCGCGGCTGCGGATGGCGTATGTTCCGGCTGGAGCGCAACTCGTGGAAAATCCGGTGAGTGGCGCGCCGGGTTTCCAAATAGGGAACGTCTTCGTGCTGGCCGGTGTGCCGCATATCATGCAGGCGATGTATCATAATCTAAAAGACCGCCTGAAGGACGGAGCCATAGAGCTTTCTGAAACGTTGAGCGCCCGCATACCGGAGAGCTACGCGGCGGAGGGATTGCGGGCCATCCAGTCCCGCCATCCGGAGGTCGATATAGGCAGCTACCCGCATATGAAGGATAAGGAACTCAGCGTCAGCATCGTGATGCGCGCGACGGATGCCAAGGTGCTGGCAGCCGCGAAGGCGGAGGTTCACCACCTGTTGGCATCGCTGGCGGATGAAGTGATCGAGGGCGAGATCTAGGGCTGTGGTAATGGCCCTTTACGGCGACTGAAATCCAGCGTTCCCAGTATCACGCCGCTGAGTATCAGCGCGGTGGCGATGAGGATGACCGGGGAGTATGGTTCGATGCCGAACAGGATGAACGACCCGGCGGCGATGACGAGGCCGGTGTAGGACATGGCGCTGAGCGCCTGGATGTTGCCGTAGCGCATGCCGTAATCCCAGGTGAAGAATGCCGCGCCGATGGGGCCGATACCCATGATGACGATGAGCCCGATCTGGGTGGCGCTGACGGGGACGGTATCCTCGAATATCAGGTGACAGATGAGCGAGAGCAGGGCGGTAGCGCCGCAATAGGCGCCCACGGCGTCACGCGGCATGCGGGAGGCAACCTTACGGTTGAGCACGGAATAGAGCGCCCAGGTGAACCCGCAGGCGAATGCCTCCAGATAGCCCAGCAGGTATTGGCTGGAGAAGGCCGGGCCATCGCCTTTCTGGGTGGTGACGACGACCACTCCGGCAAACCCGAACAATACGCCCGCGAGATGCTGCCATTTGAGCTTATCGCCATTGATGAGCGCGGAAAGCAGCACGATGAGCAGCGGCCAGAGGTTGTCGATGAGAAGGACATCCACCGCCGGCGCGCTCTGGTAGGCGAGAAAATAGAAGAAGTGGAAGCCGAATATGCCGAATATTCCCAATGCCCACATGGAAGGTTGCATCGTGAGGTGGTTACGGATGCTCTCTCCCGCTACCTGCCACTTCACCAGCGTCAGCAGGAAGGATACGGCAAAGGCCATCGCGGTCATCTGGAAGGGCGGGATCTTTCCGGCCAGCAGCGTGAGCAGGGGCAGGCTGCTCCAGGTGAGGATGGCGCTGAAGCCGATGAGCGTCGCGCGGGAGGTCGATACGGTACTGGAGGCTGGATTCATAACCCGCATGCTTTCGGCATAAATGAACAGCCGATGCATCTACTACGGATCACGCCACTCTACAAGGGGGAACTACCCCCGTTATGCCACCAGCGCAATGCGCGATGCGGTAAGTTTTTCCAGAACGCGGACGATGTTCCCCATCTGTTTGATGGTGCTTTCCGACCCGCCGCCTTTTTTCTGCAGCAGGTAGATGTTGCGCCAGAGCGTCAGGAAGTCGTGGCAGCGGCTGCCTTCGGTGAGCAGGTTGCCGACCAGCCCATGCACGATGTCGGCATAATGCAGGAGCTTGGCCTTCATCGTCATCAACTCATATTCCGAATGGCTGATCTCACCTGCGACATAGAGAGTTTCACCAAGGCTCGACATGTCATGGAGGGTAATGTCTGTGACATTGTAGTGGCGGGCAATGTCGCCCAGAAACTCATCGTACACCCCCATCACCTCCGGATAGGTTCCACCAAAATATTTGGCAACGGCCGGAGTAACGTAACTGGATGCTTCTGATCTCATCGTGACCTCCTGAGGGAAGGGTTAATGTGTATTCACCATTAACAGTGCAAACCCAATGCCAGTTTTTGCATAGAAAATTCCTCAATAACTACAATATCTTGTGTGGCAGTTTCGGCGGGCTAGAAAATAAAGGGAAAAACTTGCCTATCTCCGGGTGGTTAAGGGGAGGAAAGAATTGCTCGGGGATACATTTTTTACGGAATCATTAGATTCGCCGGGCAGGGTATGCTTTATACGAGCCATGGCCTACGCATCGACCGGAATGTCTTTGGACGATCCCGCTATCCTTGAGGATGGCGCGTTTGTGCATTTCCATCCCGATGGCAACGAGCTGGGCCTGTACGGCATGGTATCGCACGACACGCAGTTCATATCCAAATGGGGGTGGGAGCTTGATGGCGTGTTGCTGGAGGCCGCGCGAGAGGATCACACCACATACCGTTTCCGTTACACTGTTGGTACAAAGGGGCAGATTTCCGTGCTGAGGCGAGTGCAGCTGCTCGACGGCAGGAACTACCGCGAAACGGTGGATATTGCCAATCACGGGGCGGACGCCGGAACGGTAGTGCTGGCGTGGCGCATCCACACGGGATTCAAAGGGATATTCGAGCTGCGCGAAGCAGCGGCAGGAGGGGGATACCACCGCGACGTCGCTCTACAGACGGCGGAGCATCGCGGAATATTCTCCTACCATCGTCAGGATAGCGGTATCGAGGTAAAGACCGTCATCGACGCACCCGATGCCGAGATGTCGCCGGACGGTGATGTGCTGTTATGCCGCCACCGAATCGCCCTTGCAGCCGGTGACGCGTGTTCGGTGTCCATTGCGGCCGCGTTCTCGTATGGTGTATTGCCATCATCCTGCATCCTTCCCTCGAGGGAGGAATGGCGGGAGGAATTCGGGCTTTCTGGGGATAGGCCACAGCGAGAGGCGGAGGCTCCCTTCGTCCGTGCGGCGGAAGACCTGCGTGGAATGATGCTGCGGACACGTTACGGCATCGCGCTGGCGGCGGGGATGCCGCGTTTTATGAATCCTTTTGGCCGCGACCAGCTGCTGTCTGCGTTGATGCTGATGCCGGAATCTCCGGAGCAGCGCTGGCGAACGGCGGTTGTCGAGGGCATCCTGCATTTTTTGGCGGCACATCAGGGAACGGAGATACGTTCCTATACGCCGGTGAGTACGAGCGGAGAGGCGTTGCCGAATGTGCAGCCCTTCATCATCGAAACTCCGGGAGAGATACCGCACGAAGTGCGCTACGACGAGCAGAGCGGGATGGGGCTGAAGGATACATGGCATCCGCTGGGCAAGCGCCCGTTCGGACGTTATTACGGCACGGCCGACACCACGCCATTATTCGTGGCGACGCTGGGAAAATATATCGCGGCAAGCCAGAACATGGCGTTGCTCAGAGAGCTGGAAACCCCGCTGCGCCATGCGCTGGAATGGATGAGCTCGCGCGAGTTTGCGGGGTTGGATGCACATGGGTTCATCACCTATGAGGCACTGCCCGCCTATACTCCCGGCGGCCCACTGGCGCATAAGTCCTGGAAAGACGCCGCGAACGCCATGGTGGATGCCGCCGGGCTCCCCGTGACACAGGCCCCGGACGGTACGCTGCGTACGGCGCGTATCGCCACCATCGAGGTGCAGGCCTATGCCTATCGCGCTTACCGCGAGGCGGCGAATATGCTTTCGTTATTGGATGACGAGAAAATGGCGGCGCAATGTACCCTAAAAGCAGATCATCTACAGAAGAATGTACTCTCGTTCTTCCGCACGCAGGACACGGCGGGTAAGGAGATATACGCCATGGCCATCGCCTACCCGGAAGGAGGTGCGGAGCCTATCGTCCTCAACGTGCATAATTCCAATGCGGCACAGGTGATCTGGACGGGGATCTACGGCGAGGGGGACACGGGCAGGGATAATATCCGCTGTATTGTGGACTCCGTGCTCTCGTCGGCGCATCTCTGGTCGGGATGGGGGATACGCAGCCTCGGTGCGAACGAGAAGGGCTATGACACGCTGTCCTCTACCGCCTATCACCGTGGCCCGGTGTGGCCGCATGAAACTGCGCTGACCGCGATGGGATTCCATCGCTACGGCTATCATGCCGAAGCAGAGAAATTGCAGAATGCGCTGCGCGATCTGGCGGAAGTGCTGGGCGGCAGCCTGCCGGAGTTGCTCTCCGGCCAACCGCGCAATGGCCATGCGCCGCAACTGCTCGGCACGGCCAGCCGCATCCAGACATGGTCGGCATCGGCGCTGCTTGCGGTGCATGGATTGGCATCCAAGGAAACCTAGGGGGGAGTTTTTGCTGTAAATTCCCGTTGGGGTGCTTTATGAAACAACGCAATAACTTAAAAAAATAAATCTGACAGGGACATGCAATGACCATTATCGACTGGAGCATCGTCGCATTCTATATGCTGGCGATGGTGGCGCTGGGATATTACCTGAGCAAGCGTCAGGAGAGCCACGAGGATTATTACGTCAGCGGGCGTAAGCTCTCGTGGTGGACCATCGGTATCTCCACTATGGCCACGCAGTCGAGCGCCATCAGCTTTATCTCCATCCCGGCCTTCGTCGCCATGAAACCGAACGGCGGTATTCAGTGGCTGCAATGGGAGCTGGCCGTGCCGATCGCCATGATACTGGTCGCTTCAATATTCGTGCCGATGTTCCGCAGACTCGAACTGGTAAGTGTGTACGAATATCTGGAAATGCGCTTTGATGCGCGGGTGCGTAAATTCATCAGCGGCGTGTTCCTGCTCAGCCGTGGTCTGGGCGGTGGTATCGGGTTATACGCGGTCGCCATCATCATTTCCGCATCGCTCGATCTTTCCATTGTGGTCACCATCCTGATGATGGGCATTACCGTCACCATCTACGATACGCTGGGCGGTATGACGGCGGTGGTCTATTCCGACGTCGTGCAGATGGTGATCCTGCTGGCGGGGCTGTATATCTGCATTGGTGTGGTCATCTCCGAGGTGGGGGGGCTGGATGCCATGATCGCCTCGCTGCCTGCCGAGCGATGGCAGGCACTCGACTTCTCTGGCGATAGTTCCGTACCGTTCTGGCCATGTCTGCTGGGCGGCATATTCCTGTATGCGTCCTATTACGGCACGGATCAGACGCAGGTGCAGCGCGAGCTGGCCGCCCGCAGCATGAAAGACGCGAAGCTATGCATTATTTTCAATGGATTTGCGCGGTTCCCGTTGGTGGCGAGCTATATTCTGCTCGGCATCGCTGCGGGCGCTCTTTTCCAGCATTCGCCGGAATTGCAGGCCGCCGTGCCTGCCGACAAGCTGGATTACCTGATTCCAAAACTGCTATTGTTGCATATCCCGGAGGGCTGGCGGGCGGTGATATTCTCCGCCATACTCGCCGCCGCGATGTCGAGCATGGACTCCACCATAAACTCGCTATCCGCCGCGACCATGCGTGATTTCGTTGAGCGGGGACGTACTATCGAACGTAAGAAGCATCTGCTGTTCAGCAAACTTACTACGGTTGGCTGGGGAGCGATGCTGATGCTGTTCGCTATTTTTGTCGGCAATATCTCCGATACGATCATTGAGAGCATCAATATGATCGGTTCTGCTTTCTATGGCCCGATACTCGCCGCCTTCGCGCTGGGCATATTGTCGCCGCGTATCACCGGAAACGGCGTTATCGCAGGTGTTCTGGCCGGGGTGGGGTTGAACGTCTATCTCTGGATCGGTCAGCCTGATCTCTACTGGGCATGGTGGAATCTCACCGGCTTTGTTGCTGCATGGGTGGTTGCGTTCGGGGTGAGTATGGCACAGCCGCTCGTTGATCCGGCACACACGCTGGTCTATACCCTGAAAGGTTCAGGACTGCTTGCAGAAGAACGCAAATGGCTGGGCACTTACGCAGTGCTG
>JADZBT010000034.1 GCA_020851915.1 Alphaproteobacteria bacterium
CGTCACCGGCCATCTGGGCGGGTTCAACTTCCAGTGGGCGTGGGCAGCGGGGCACGCGGCGGGACAGGTGGTGTGAAGGTATACCACCCCTCCCCCCGCAGGGGGGAGGATGGGCCTGTCCGCCGAAGCCTTGGCGGAGGCGGAAGGGGGGCGCAATCAGCCACTATAGTGCAGAATCATGCCCCCACCCTAACCCTCCCCCTGCGGGGGAGGGAATATCTCATCGCCACGCGAAAACACTTGTAAATCCAGCGCGTTTTAGGGATATTCGCGCCCCTATGGGAATTTCAGACCAACGCCGCACTTTCGCCATCATCTCGCATCCGGACGCGGGCAAGACCACGCTCACCGAAAAACTGCTGCTGGGCAGCGGCGCGATCCATATCGCCGGTGAGGTGAAGGCGCGCGGCGCGCGACGCCACGCGCATTCCGACTGGATGGAGATGGAACGCAAGCGCGGCATCTCCGTGACCTCGTCGGTGATGACCTTCGAGCACCGGGGCGTGACCTTCAACCTGCTCGACACGCCGGGACACCAGGACTTCAGCGAGGACACCTACCGCACGCTCACGGCCGTCGATTCGGCCATCATGGTGCTCGACGCCGCCAAGGGTATCGAAACGCAGACGCGCAAGCTGTTCGAGGTCTGCCGCATGCGCGACATTCCCATCATCACCTTCATCAACCAGATGGATCGCGAAACGCGCGATCCCTTCGAGTTGCTGGAGGAGATCGAGAAAACGCTGGCGCTGGACGTGAGCCCCGTCACCTGGCCGGTGGGCATGGGCGGCCAGTTCGCGGGCTGCTATCACCTGCATGACAAACGCTTCGCGCCGTACAAGCACAATGCCGACGCGCTGCCCGTCATCGCAGTATCCGGCCCGGACGACGCGGCACTGGAAGGCGTCCTCTCCGAGGAACAACGATTGCAGCTCATCGAGGACACCGGGCTGCTCGACGCGGCGGGCAAGCCCTTTGATATGCAGAGCTACCGCGAGGGGCATCTGACGCCTGTGTATTTCGGCACGGCGCTCAAGGATTTCGGCGTGGGCGACCTGCTCGACGGTCTGCTGCGCTTCGCCCCGCCACCGGGCGCGCAGAAGGCCGACACACGCGAAGTATCGCCGGACGAACCCAAGGTGACGGGCTTCGTGTTCAAGATTCAGGCCAACATGGATCCCAACCACCGCGACCGTGTGGCGTTCGTGCGGCTATGCTCCGGCGTGTTCAAGCGCGGCATGAAGCTGAAAGACACGCGCAGCGGCAAGGTACTCGCCGTGCAGACGCCGGTGTTCTTCCTCGCCCGCGAGCGCGCGCTCACCGAGGAGGCGCATCCCGGCGACATCATCGGCATCCCCAACCACGGCGTGCTGCGTATCGGCGATACGCTCACCGAGGGCGAGGCGCTGCATTTCCGTGGCATCCCCACCTTCGCGCCGGAGATACTGCGCCGCGTGCGGCTGGGCGACCCGATGCGCGTGAAACATCTGCGTAAGGCGCTGGAAGACCTTTCGCAGGAAGGCGTGTCGCAGCTCTTCAAGCCGCTGATCGGCTCGGAATGGCTGGTGGGCGTGGTGGGACGACTACAGCTCGACGTGCTGGTGGCGCGCATCGAGTCGGAATACGGCATCCATGCCGGCTTTGAGGACGCGCCGTTCGAGACCGCGCGCTGGGTGTTCGCCGACGACAAGGCGGAGCTGGAACGCTTCATCGACCGCAACCGCAGCCAGATGGCACTGGACGGCGACGACCGCCCCGTCTACCTCGCCCGCACCGAGTGGGACCTCAAGACCATCCAGAACCACTGGGACAAGATCCGCTTCCACAAGACCCGCGAACAGTTCGGCTAAGTGTTCATACCGATAGACCGAGCCCCTCACCCTACCCCTCTCCCTATGGGAGAGGGAAGCCGCCGCTTCGCGACGGCGCGGGAAAGCAGCGAGTGGAGCGAAACTCCCTCTCCCATAGGAGAGGGTCGGGGTGAGGGGCCTGCTGGCACGAGGGAACACACACAACCCTTCACGCAACAAAAAAGGGAGGCCCGTTGCCGGAGCCTCCCTCTTCTTTTGTGCGTTGTCGCGTTCGCTTATACGAACGTGAAGTCGCTGCCCGAGAGCAGGGTGGAATCCACGCCGTCCAGCTTGATCACGCTGTCGGCATTGAACCACACGAGCGTGTCTGCACCGTCCTGAATCAGGAACGGATCGACGTCGGTTGCGAAGTCCGAACCCAGGCCATGCAGCTCGATCACGTCTTCACCGATGGTGAAGTCCTGGATCTCGTCGAAGCCCTGATGGTTCGTGAACACGAAAGTATCGTTGCCCGAACCGCCGTTCAGCACGTCGCCGGCGCTGAAGTTGTAGGTATAGCCATCGAACGATGCGCCGCCTGCGTCGCCTTCACCGTTCAGACGGTCGTCGCCATAACCACCCGAGAGGTAGTCATTGCCCGTGCCGCCGGTGATGCAGTCGTCGCTGCCGGATGCCGCGTTCGGATCCGCAGTGACGCTCACGTCATCGATGAACCCGCCGTAGCTGTTGCTGGTTCCCGCAGCGCGGAATTCCAGCATGGTAGCGCCGTCGATGTCGCCGGTGACGTTGTAGCTGTGATGGCTCCAGCCCTGACCCGTGCCATCCAGCGTATCGAGCAGGCTGCCGTTCCAGTACACTTCGATGGTGTTGTCGCCTGCCGTATCGGTGCGCGGGCTGTAGTCGAACTCCAGTACGAACTGATTGCTCAGTACGCCGCTGGTATTCACATCCTGGAACATGTTGCTGTTGCTGGTGCTGTCCAGCTCTACCAGCTGCTCGCCCTCGCTGGCAGGCATCACTGCGTTGTTCTCGACTTCGATGCCGCCGCCCGTGGTGCTCGTCCAGCCCGGAATGCTGCCGTAGATCGACCAGCTGCCATCGCCGAGTTCCGGCAATTCGAAGCTGCCGTTCACGACGCGGTTCGCGCCGCCCATCGAATCGCTCAGGTCGATGCCGTTGTCGCCGTAGAGCGTGTCAGCGCCGGAGTTGCCCTCGATGCAGTCATTGCCTGCGCCGCCCTGAACATAATCGTTGCCGCTGTCGCCCACGATGTTGTCATTACCGCCGCCTGCATTCACGCAATCGTTGCCCGAACCAGCCAGAATGGAGTCGCCCTCATCGGCGGTGCTCACATGGTCATTGCCTGAACCGGCATCGACCGTGCTCGCGCCGGAATCGTCAATGATGCAATCATCGCCCGAATCGCCGACCAGCGTGTCCGCGCCTGCACCACCATTAACGTAGTCGTTATGGCTGCCGCCGTTCACATAGTCGTCGCCGTCTTCGCCATACAGCGTGTCGGCCTGCGACTCTCCGAAGAGCCTGTCGTTGCCGCAACCGCCATACAGCGTGTCGCTGTCCGCACCGCCCAGCACGGAGTCGTTGTCCGCGCCGCCTTCGATGTAGTCTTTGCCCGTGCCGCCCTTGAGCGTATCGTTGCCGCCAAGTCCGTAGATGAAATCGTCTTTGGTCGAGCCGGTGATGCTGTTCGCGGCTCCCGTTCCGTTATAGATTGCCATGGTCGTTTCCTCAGTTACAGATTGAAAAATTATGAATGCGCGGAGAGAATTTCGTGGCCCGCTCTCCCCTTCGGGTTAAAAAAGGTCACCAGAAGGGAGTCCAAAATTAAGAAAAAATCAAGCAATTTATTTGCAGAAAATTACACATTTCACATGCGTGTAATGTTAACAAAAATTAACACACCGCCGATTTGACTCGCGTCACACACTGGAGTATTTGTTTCCACTAGATTCTTGGCCGCCGGAGTCGGCGCGCCTATGTAAAAAACAACCCTTGGAGGAACTGACCATGAAACGTTTTGCCATACTCGCCGCTGTTGCCGTACTGGGACTTTCCGCTTGCGCGCAACTGAGCGAAGAAGATCGCGCGCTCATCAGCTCTGCTGGCCAGAACGCCGAAGAGGCGAAGAACCAGTCGCTGCTGGCCACCGAAGAAGCACGCAAGGCAAGTGCCAGCGCAGCACAGGCCGCCGCTGCGGCACAGGCTGCACAGCAGCGCGCCGATGAGGCCGCCAACGCTGCGAAAGCTTCCGGCGAAAAATCCGATCGCATCTTCCGCGAATCGCAGACGAAGTAATTAATATTGCACTATGGCCGGCCTCCCTCCTCTACTGGGGAGGGAGTGCCGGTATGTTGCGCCAGGCGATGCCGGTGGGAACCCCGGTGCGTTGCGTGGCGACTGTCTCCGCGATATACCAGTTTATCTTTGCATCGTAGCCTTCCGTCGCTGCGGTGATCGCGTCGTAGAGTTCCGGAATGCTCATATGCGCGGGCTGCATGTACTGCGCGATCTCATCCGACTGCTCCTGCGTGGGCGATACTTCCAGCCACAGCGTATCCTTGTACCAACCCAGCTTATAAGGCACGTCCACCACGGTGACAGGCGTACCCTCTTTCACCTCGGCGAACAGCGTGGCGATATCTTCCGGGTACATGCGGATGCAACCGTGGCTCGACCGCCGGCCGATGCCGTAGGGCCTGTTCGTGCCGTGAATGGCATAGGACGGCCAGCCGAGATTGAGTGCGAACGCGCCCATGGGATTGTCCGGCCCGGCGGGCACGACCTCCGGCAGCTCCGGCTTCTGCGCGCGGATGGAAGCGGGAGGACGCCATTCCGGATCTTTGCGTTTTTTGACTATCTTGGTTGCGCCGGTCGGCGTCTGCCAGCCCTCCTGACCGATACCGATGGGGAAGGTCATCACGGTCGCATCGGTCGGATAATAATAAAGCCTGAGCTCGGCGAGGTTGATGACGATCCCCTCGCGTGGCACGGGCGGCAGCACGAAGCGCGTGGGGATGGTGATGGCCGTGCCGACGCGCGGCATCCACGGGTCGATGCCGGGATTGGCCGACAGCATCTCGACGATGCCGACATCGTTGCGGCGCGATAATGCGTAGAGATTGTCATCGCGCCCCGCCCGGTAAGGCGGTATCTCGCCCACCATGTCCTCGATGATGGTATAGCTGGCCGCTGCGGCAGGGAGTGCGGGGAGCAACAGGGCAATCGTGAGTAGGAAGCGCGCCGGTAACACGTGAAATAACAGGATGATGACAGAAACACTTGTTGCGCGGCACTGTACCACGTATCCTGCCTGCGAATCAACCCGCCGGTGTCATGCCGGTCAATA
>JADZBT010000035.1 GCA_020851915.1 Alphaproteobacteria bacterium
ACCATCACCCGCCTCGCGCAGGGAATTCCCATGGGCGGGGAGCTGGATTATCTCGACGAGGGCACGCTGGGCGCGGCGCTGAAGGCAAGGCTGCCGTTTTGAAGAATTGTCATCCCGGCGCAGGCCGGGATCCATCTCTCCGCATGGATGGGAACCTCGTCGCCGGTCTGCTGACCGGCGGTGCGTTCCGCCTGCTGGCTACACGCACTGGATTCCGGACATTTTTGTCTGCTGACAAAAATTCCGGAATGACAATAATCCTTATCCCCGCACACCCGGTAGCGCCACTACCTCGCCACCGCTTTCATCCGACACATTCTCGGATTCGCCTTCGATGAGGGGGGTGTCGTCGATGCTCACATGCACGCCGGGGAGATTGGCGGGGAGGGATTTGTTCTTGGGGAGCTCCACGCCCAGTTTCTGGATGCTGCGCGCTTTGGGCAGGAAGCGGCTGTTCACCGAGCGCACGAAATCCTCGTAGGATTCCGCTGCGGAGCGGATGCCTTTACCGACCTTCAACGCCGCGCCCAGCATGGTTTCGACATAGCTCAGCATCGTGCCGACTTCCGCCGTGATGGCTTGCAGGTTCTTCTGCTGCTGCTCGCGGGTGATCTCGAAATGCGCCAGCGACAGTAGCCCGTAGAGGCCGGTCGGCCCGGCGAGGTTGATACGCTTTGATTCACAGAAATCGCGGAAGGCGGGATCCTCTTTGCAGAGTCGCTCGATGCCCGCTTCGCTTTGCAGGAACATCACCGTCATCACATGATGCAGCGCGTCGGTGCGGCCCGCTTTTTTGTAGTAATTCTGGATGGCGTCGCGGTAGCCCTTGCTGTCCAGCCCCTTCACATGCTCGCGCATGCGGGCGAGCAGCTTGGATTTCACCTCGGCTTCCTGCGGCGTGCCCTCGGCCTCGGCCAGCTCAAGGAAGAATTTGGAGGCCTTGCTGTCGAGCACCAGCAGGTTGCCGCCGGGCAGGAACACCACCGCGTCCGGGCGCAGGCTCATGCCGGATTCCTCGCCGCCCATCGAGAATTGCGTGATGAAATCGCGGCCCGCCGTGAGGCCCAGGTTCTTGAGCGTGTTCTCCATGCCGATCTCGGAGAAACTTCCCGCAGCACCCGGAGAGGAGAGGGCGCGGTAGACGCTCTCCACCGTGCTTTCGCTTTTGCCGACGCGATCTTTGAGTGCTGCCACCGATTTCACCACGCCGTCGAAATGCTCGCGGGTCTTGACCTGCATCTCCTCGGCGAGCTTGGTGAAGGTCTGGCTGCCGGTCTCGAACATCGCCTCTTTCGCGGATTTGAACAGTTCCTGCTTGGTGCTGTCGAAATCCTCGATGCGCTTACGCATGGCGGCGGTTTCCTGCCGCGCCAGCTCCGCCTGCTTCTCGGCCTCGTGCTTGCCGGAGAGGAGGGCGTCTTTTTCTTTCAACAGGGTATCATAGCGGGTTTGCAGGGTCTCGCGCTCTTTTTGCAGCGTCGTGGCATAGGTCTGCGACACGCCGACCTGCACTTCGAGGTCGCGGGCCTTGGATTCCAGCGCGCCCCGGCCTTCCTCCAGCAACTGTATCTGCTGCATATAATGCCGCCGGGTGAGGAAGGCGGCCCCCCCCGCAGCAGCGATAACGGCCAGAATGACGAGCGAAATATCCATGATTTTCCCCTGATTTCTGCCATCCTAGCGCAGGAAAACCGCCGATTCCACCCGGAAATTGATACATAACGGTTTTTTGGGCCGCCTGTCACAATTCCTTAATATTTTAGCCCTACACTCAGAGCGTAAGAGAAACGCCGGGGGAGCGCGGATATGCCATTATACCGTTATGCACAAGGGTCGCCGATCGAGCGCGTGGAGATCGGATCGCCGATGGGCCAGCCTCAGGCCATTCTCCATCCGGCGAGCGATGCATCGCCGCATGCGTTGCGAAAGCTGCGTGACGAACTGGCGGCACAGGGTGTGTACAGCGCCATCGATCGCATCAATAACGAGGACGTGCTGGTCGCGCACGGGCTGGACGCAAAACAGCCAGAAAAATTCCTACAGACGCTCGGTGAGCTTCGCGCCGTCACCGGCACTCCGGCGCAGGAAAAAAGCCCGCTGGATACGAAGAAAAGCGGATTGCTGAAGCTCTCGTCGTACCTGTATACGATCGGTAATTTTTCGGACATGGCGTCGGGCGTTTTCCGCGCAAGGCATGATGGTGGTTTCACCAAGGATACGGTGTCGGAATTCGGCGTAGGATTCACCTTCACGCTGGGCGATCTCGTGCTGATGATGTTCAGCGAAGGCAAGGGTACGCGCAAGATGCAGCTCTTCGGGAAAGAGCTGGCGCATCAGCTCGCCGGGAGCGGGCTGGAGGGTAACGCGGCTTCGATATTGCCGACCATCCCGGAAAAACGGCAGGGGTTGGTGGGAAGCATGTCTGACTGGTTCACCAGCAACGTGCTGCGTATCAAGGGTGCTACAGAAACGACGGCCGGGTTCCTCAAGATACAGTCGGGCCTCGGCAAGCTTGCGACGGAAGTATTAGACGAAGAGGGCATAAAACAACTCGAAGCCGAGCAGGAAAAGGATATTGCAAGCAAGGGCGGCATATCCAAAGCGATCGCTCAGATGGGAAAAGGGCGTAAGGACTTCAACGCAGGGAAAGTGGCCGCCGGTGTTGCGATCATAAGCGGCTGGTCGGCGCTGGCATTGTCGCCCAATACCACGCCGCCGGATACCTCCATTCCCCGCCCCAAGCACACCGGATTCTTTGCGCCGGTGCTGGATGGCATCGACGCGGTCGCGGATTACTTCCGTGGCGACGTGCGCGGCCGCTGGACGCGCCCGCTGGCGATGACCAATAATGCGTTCTCCGTGATCGGTGCGG
>JADZBT010000036.1 GCA_020851915.1 Alphaproteobacteria bacterium
CACCACCGCGAGCGAGGGCCCATCGGAGATCGTCCATGACGGGCAGGATGCGCTGGTCACGCCTATCGGCGATGCGCCCGCGATGGCGAACGCACTCGCACGGTTGCTGGCGGACGAATCCTACGCCACCCGGCTGGCGCGGCACGGATTCATGGCCGTCGCCACGGAATACAGCATGATGCGCGCCGCAGAACGTATCTCTCGCGCGCTGGAAACCATCGTACAGGGAATACAGAATGACCGTGCCGCACTACGCGTTGCTTGAGCACCGCACCGTACTCCGCATCGCGGGCGAGGATGCGCCGGCGTTCCTGCAAGGGTTGATCACCCACGACATCCACAAGGCGGACGGAATCACGGCCATCTACGCCATGCTGCTTACGCCACAGGGAAAATACCTGCATGATTTTCTGATCGTGAAACACGGTGACGCCTACTGGCTCGACTGCGAACACGCCCGCATCGACGACCTCAAAAAACGCCTGTCGATGTATCGCCTGCGCTCGAAGGTGGTCATTGAAGACAAGGGCGATACGCATGCGGTGTTAGCCATATTCCCCTCCCCCCTACGGGAGGAGGAGATATTCTTTCTTGACCCCCGCCATCCCGCGCTCGGCATGCGCGCCATCGTGGAGAGATCGCATCTCGCGGAACTCACCCGCGACTGGCAGCCGCGCGCATTCGAGGAATACGACCGCGCACGCATCGCGCTCTGCATCCCGGAAAGTGGCATCGACCTGCTGCCGGAAAAATCCTTCCCGCTCGAGTGCAATCTCGAAGAACTGCGCGGTGTCGACTTCGAAAAGGGATGTTATGTCGGGCAGGAGGTCACCACCCGCACCAAGCGTCGCGGCGTGGTACGCAAAAAGCTCTTTCCCGTGACGGTGGACGGTCCCCTCCCCGCCCCCGGAACCCCGATCATGGCCGACGGCAAAGAGGCGGGATATATCCGCTCCGGGCGCGATGGGCAGGCCATCGCACTATTGCGGCTGGAGGCCGTGGAAAGCGGTGCGGCGCTGACGGCGGAATCCGCGCGGATACGGATTACTTCTTAGCCTTCGCCACCGCGTCCTTCACCGCATCCTTGGTGAGCAGCTCCGACAGTGCGATGCCATCCGGCGCATTGGGGCCGAAGATAATATTGAACGGAATACCGTAGCGCCCGTGGCTGTTGAGGAATGCCGTAATAGTAGCATCCGGCGAGGTCAGGTCGGCTTTCATCAGCACCACGTTATTATCGGCGAATAATGCGCGTACATCCCCGGCATCCAACACCGCAAGCTTGTTGACCTTGCAGGTAAGACACCAGTCGGCGGTGACATCCACCAGCACCACCTTCCCCTGCGCCACCAGCGGTACGATCTGCATCTCGTCGAAGGGCTGCCATGCCTCATCCACCGCCTGCGGGGCGATGCCCACCTGCTCCACCCGCGCGGGAACCATGAAGGCAACGAATGCCAGCAGCGCGATGAGTGGCATCAGGATGTGCTTTCGCCCTAATCTCGGATGATTTCCGAACAGCCACAGCTTGACGAAGATAGACCCCACCAGCAGCGCCACCAGAATCGCACCCGCCTCGCCTATCTGATGCGATAGCACCCAGAGCAGCCACAGCGCGGTCGCCGCCAGCAACAGGCCCATGACGTGCTTCACCGTCACCATCCAGTGGCCGGGCTTGGGGAAAAACTTCACCGTGGCGGGGAACGCCGCCACCAGCAGATAAGGCAGCGCCATGCCGACGCCCATCGCGCAGAAGGTGAGCAGTATCTCCGCCGTCCCCTGCGAGAGCGCGAAGCCGATGGCCGTGCCGAGGAATGGCGCGCTGCACGGGGTGGCCAGCAACGTGGCGAACGCCCCGGTGGTGAAATGCCCCGCGAGGCTGTGATCGTCGCCGGATGCGTTGCTGCCCGAGAGCGCCCCGCCCAGCCACGCGGGCAGACGTATCTCGAAATGCCCCCAGAGATTGCTGGCGAACAGCACGAGGATGATGGCGAGCGCGATAAGGAACGTCGGCTCCTGGAACTGGAACCCCCAACCCACCGACATCCCGGCGGCCTTGAGCAGCACCGCCCCGCCCGCCAGCACCATGAAGGAAAATACGATGCCCGCCGCCGAGGCAAGGAACCCGCGCCGCACCACGGCGGAGGCGCTCGTCCCGTGCTTGACGACGCTCAGCACTTTCAGCGACAGCACCGGCAGCACGCAGGGCATGACGTTGAGTATCAACCCGCCCAGCAGCGCGAACAGCAGGACCAGCGCGACCGGCAACGGCGGCGCGGCAGGCAACGCCCCCAGCGGCAGCGTCGCCTCCACCGCATGCTCGCCATCGGTAAGCGTGAATTTCAGCGGCCCCGTGGGTTGCTCGCCTTTGCTATCCGGCTGATAGGCGAAACGGAAAGTTGCCGTCTTTCCGCCATTGGTAAGGCTCACTTCGGGCTTGGGATAGCGACAGCAATGCACGTCCTCTTCCACGAACAGGTCGGGCTGGGCAAACTCATGTTCGGCCTGCGCCACCACCTCCAGCGTTTCCGGCCCGACCCGCGCCATCGAGATACTCATCCCCGCACCGCCATTGGCTTCGGGCACACGCGCCTGCGCGAGGGAAACGATCCCGGCATCGGCGCTGTCCGGCACATAATCCGCAGGAACGGTCAGCGTCAGCCGGTCGTTGTAGGCGATGCAAATGTCGCTACAGACCACATAATTCACCGCAAGATCGAGCGTGGTTTCCTGCGCGGCATCGGCCAGCGTCACGCGCAACGGGAACGCGACCGCGCCCTCATATCCAAACGATTCCAGCGGCGCTCCGCCTTCCGGCGGCACTTCCAGCAGTCGTGTGGGCGCGGGGAACAGCAACTCGACACTCCCGACATTGCGCGAAGCACTGCTATCCACCGTAACCGGCATACCGGCATCGCCGGGGTTGCGCCAGTAGGTGTGCCATCCCGGCGCGAGCTCGAACTGCAACGTGGCATCCAGTACGTTTTTGCCATCGGCGCGTTCACCGGTGACCAGCCGCAACCGTGCGCTCTCCTGCTCCGCCCAGCCACTACTGGCGGCATGCGATTCCCCGGCGCACACGGCCCAGAGCAGCGGCAGTAACAAGCATATCCTGCGGATCATTGCATTCCTCTCGTAATATGCATTATAGTGTAGTGCATGAAACCCGGTAAACTCAAGCCCGGATACTTGGAGAAACAGTTGCTGGTGGCGACGCCCGCGCTGACGGGGTCGTGTTTCTCCAAATCGGTGATCTATGTCTGCGTGCATAACGACGAAGGCGCGATGGGCATCATCCTCAACCAGCCGCTCAAGAACGTCGCCGCGCCGCATATCTTCGAACAACTGCACATCAAGGCCAGAAGCGCCGACGCCATCCGCCTGCCGGTGCATTTCGGCGGCCCAGTGGATCCGGCGCGCGGCTTCGTGCTGCATTCGCCGGATTATCACCAGACCGATACGGTGGAGCTGGAGGAATATTTCTCCCTCACCTCGAACGTCGCCATCCTGCGCGACATCGCCAAGGGGCACGGCCCCAGCAAATGCGTACTCGCACTGGGCTACGCCGGATGGGAAGCCGGACAACTCGAAGCCGAGGTCGAGCAGAATAGCTGGATCTCCGTATCGCCCGCAGAAACGCTATTGTTCGACGAAGACAACGACAGCAAATGGACCCGCGCCGCCGCGCTTCTTGGATTTGATATTCTGAAGCTATCGGGAAATGCGGGGCATGCGTAGAAGGTAATTCGTAACTGGTGATTCGTTATTCGAATTACGAAATACGAATTACCAATTACTGAGCCAGCCCCTCCAGCGCCCCCTGCGCCTTTTCTAGTTCCTCCACGGGGCCGACAGCGGCCAGTGTCGGTGTACCGGCGCGGAGCAGCTTGTCCATTACGCGGTGGATGTCTTCGAGGGTTACGGCGTCGATGCGGCCCATCACTTCCGGCGTGGGCAGGTAGCGGCCATAGGTCAGCAGGTGACGGCCCAGTATCTCGGCCTGCGAGGAGGTGCTTTCCTCGGTCATCAGCATCCCGGCCTTCAACTGGTTGCGCGCGCGCTCCAGCATCTCTTCGTCGATGTTCCGGGCAAAATGGCGCGCTTCGTCGCACAGTACCTCAAGCAGTTCCGGGGCCTGTTCCGCAGAGGTCGCGGCATAGATGCTGAGAACGCCCGTGTCGGTATAGGCGTTGGCGTAGCTATAGACGCTGTAGGCCAGCCCGCGCTTCTCGCGCACTTCCTGAAACAGACGCGACGACATACCGCCGCCCATCGCCATGGAGAGCAGTTGCAGGGTGCGGTAATCCTCATCGAGAGTGGACAGACCGTTGAGCCCCAGCACCAGATGCGCCTGCTCGAAATCGCGTTCCTTGAAATAGCGCCCGCCGGTATAGCGCGCCGCGTCTTTTGGCGCGGCCGCACCGGCGGGGAGCGATGCGAATGATTTTTCCGCCAGCGCGATCAGTTCCGCGTGATCCACGTTCCCGGTGGCAGCCAGCACCATGTTGCCGCCGTGGTAATGCGATTCCACGTAGCGGCACAGATCATCGCGTGTGAAGGACGATACCCGCTCCGGCGTGCCCAAGATGGAGCGCCCGATGGGCTGTTCGGCATAGGCCGTCTCGGAGAAATAATCATAGACCAGTTCATCCGGCGCGTCGTTATACATGGCGATCTCTTGCAGCACCACGCCCTGCTCGCGCGCCAGTTCTTCCTTGTCGAATACCGAATGGGTGAGGATGTCGCCCAGAATATCCGCTGCCAGCGTCAGGTCGCGCTTCAGCACCTTGGCGTAATAGACGGTATGCTCCATCGAGGTATAGGCATTGAAATTGCCGCCGATGGCGTCGAACTCCACCGCGATGTCGCGGGCGGAACGGCGCGTGGTTCCCTTGAACGCCATATGCTCCAGCATGTGCGAGATACCGTGGTTCTTCTCGTCCTCATAGCGCGCGCCGACATCCACCCAGCAGCTGATGGACACCGTCTCCGCCCATGGCATACGGAGCGTGGCGACACGCAGGCCGTTGCCGAGCTGGGTTACGAGCGGTTCATCCATCATGTCGCTTTGCTTTCAATATAGTTTTCTATGGCCGCGAGATCGGCGGGCAACGTATCACAGCGCTCCGTACGGGAGCTGATGTCCTTCATATGGTCCGGCAATTCCGGCGACACTCCCGCCGCTTCGCGCACGGCTTCCGGGAACTTGGCCGGATGCGCGGTGGCGAGATACACGATCGGCTCTCCCTTCTCCTGCAGCGCGCGCCCTACGCCGACGCCCACCGCCGAATGCGGGTCGAGCAACATGCCGGTGTCATGGTACACGTCACCGATGACCTTACGGATGCCGTCCTCCTGCACGCGCCCCGCCGCGAATGTCTTACGCGCTTCCGCCAGCATCGCGGGCGATACGGAGAATGTCCCGCTGCGCGCGAACTCCTCCATGCGCTTCACCACCTCCGCGCCGTCGCGGCCGCAGAGGTCGAACAGCAGGCGCTCGAAATTGCTCGACACCTGTATGTCGATGCTGGGCGCGATGGTGGGCACGACCTTCGCCGCCCGGTATTCGCCGGACTCGAAGAAGCGCGCGAGGATGTCGTTGCGCCCAGTGGCCACGATGAGCCTACGGATGGGCAGCCCCATACGCATCGCCACATAACCCGCATAAATATCGCCGAAATTCCCTGTCGGCACGGCGAAGCTGACCTTGCGCTCCGGCGCACCCAGTGCCACCGCAGCGGTGAAGTAATACACCACCTGCGCCATGATGCGCGCCCAGTTGATGGAATTCACGGCGGCTAATTTATGCGTATCGCGGAACGCTGCGTCATTGAACATAGCCTTCACCAGTGCCTGGCAATCGTCGAAGGTTCCTTCCACGGCGATGTTATGGATGTTATCGGCCAGCACAGTGGTCATCTGGCGGCGCTGGATGTCGCTCACCCTCCCCTGCGGGTGCAGGATGAATACGCGCATATTGTCGCGTCCCATGCACCCGGCGATCGCCGCCGAACCCGTATCGCCGGAGGTCGCCCCCACGATGGTCACGCGCTCCTTGCGGCGCGCCAGCGCATGGTCGAGCAGCCGCCCCAGCAGTTGCAGCGCGAAGTCCTTGAACGCAAGCGTCGGGCCGTGGAACAGTTCCAGCACCCATTCATGGTCGGAAATTTTTACCAGCGGCGCGATGTCGGGATGACGGAACCCTGCATAGGCTTCTTCGATCATCCCGCGCAGCGCGTCCTCCGGGATGGCGTCGCCAATGAACGGCGCCATCACGCGATAGGCGACCTCGGTGTAGGAAAGCACCGCGAAATTCTTGATCTCCTGTTCAGAAAAATGCGGCCAGCTCTCAGGCACATACAGACCGCCGTCGCGGGCAAGACCTGCGAGCAAGACGTCTTCGAATGCCAGTACCGGTGCGGTACCGCGCGTGCTGATGTATCTCATGGCGGATTAAGCCTGATGTTCGCGTTTCAGGGAGAAAATCACATACATGACCGCCCCCACAAGCGCAAGGCCAAACCATGTGAGGGCATAGCCCATATGGTCGTTACGCAGGCGGAACTCCTCGCCCACGGGAATAGGCAAACCGCCGGTTGGCGGGGTTCCGACAAGGGAAACCACAACCGGGGGTAGATTTATCCCGGCATATTCTCCCGCCTGCGCGGTGTCCTCCTTGAACCAGACGTTCTTGTCGGGGGCGTTCTCAGGGGTAAAATAATTACCCTTCAAAGGCTTGCGTATCACCCCTTCCAGCGTGACCACCCCCTCCACCTGCCCTTCCGGGCGGGTCGCGGGGTCATATTTATCGCGCGGCACGAATCCACGGTTGACCAGCACCGCCCGGCCATCATTCAGGACAAAGGGGGTCAGGATGTTGTAGCCATTCGCCATATGGTGGGCACGCGCCGCAAAATGCATCTCCTTGTCGTGCATGAAATGGCCGGAGATGCTCGTCTTGGTAAACTCCAGCTCCTCGGGCCGGGAGAGGTCCTGCGGCAGCACGATGGGCGCGCCGTGGATATGCGCCTCCACCCGGGCGATGAGGGCTTCCTTCTGCTCCAGACGGTCGAGCTGCCAGAAGCCCAGCGACAGCAGCAGGACGATGGACGCCGCCATGAACAGCGTCGGCCAGAGCTCGGGCTTGAAGCGGTATTCAGCGAGGTTCATTCGGTTTCCTGAATCCATGTATGTTATGCCGGTATTCCATGGCGATGAGCAGCGCCTTCACCATCCGCAGACCCGCAATCGAGCCCAGCAGTATCAGCGGCATCCACAATACCAAGTGTAACCAGACGGGCGGAGCATAGGTAAGTTCCAGCCACAATGCCAGCGCCATGGTGAGTGTGCTGAAGAAGATGATCACGAAATAGGGCGCGCCATCGCCATGGTCATGGTCTTTGAGCGCGAAGCCGCAGACCGTGCAGGCATCGCGCACCTCCAGCAGCCCGCGATAGAGGCTCCCCTCGCCGCATGCCGGACAGCGGCACAGCAGACCGGCCTTCCACGGAGGGGTAGGAGTGCTGGCGATTACGCGCCGCCCCACCAGTAGACCCACGCGAACAGGAACAGCCAGACCACGTCCACGAAGTGCCAGTACCATGCGGCGAATTCGAAGCCCAGATGCCCCTTCGGCGAGAGCTGGCCCTTGATGGCGCGGACGAGGTTCACAGCGAGGAAAATCGTGCCGATGAGCACGTGCGCGCCATGGAATCCGGTCGCCATATAGAACACCGCCGGGTAGATGCCATCCTTGAAGCCAAATGCAGCGTGATGATACTCATATGCCTGCAAGCAGGTGAACGTCGCGCCCAGCAGTACGGTCAGCGCCAATCCGTTGATCAGTCCCTTGCGATCGTTCACCAGCAGCGCATGGTGCGCCCAGGTGACCGTGGTCCCCGACAGCAGCAGGATCAGCGTATTGAGGAACGGGAGATCCCAGGTTTCCAGCGGCTCGATGGTCGCCGGCGGCCAGGCCCCCGCGACGGAACCCCACATCTGCTCGAAATCCGCGATCGGAACAATAGGATGCAGGCTTGCGCTGAAAAATACCCAGAAGAAGGCAAAAAAGAACATCACCTCGGACATGATGAACAGCCCCATGCCGAAGCGCAGGCCCGTCTGCACGGGGACGGTGTGGGCATGATCCACGATACCCTCGGCGATCACATCGCGCCACCAACGGAACGAGACATAGATGACGGCGCACGCCGCCGCGATCATTACCCAATGCCCAGCGGGATAGTCGTGCATGAACATCACCGCCCCGGCGGCAAGGCCGAGTGCGCTGAAGGCCATCACCAACGGCCATGGACTCGGGTTAACAAGATGATACGGGTGATTGGCATGGCTGCCCATACATGCGCCTCCTTGAAATGCTACTTAGTATTAATTCAGTTATTTTTTAGCCTGAAAAAATGTGTAGGACAAAGTAATTGTTTTCACATCATCCATATCCGCATCTTTTATGATTTCCGGATCGACAAAAAACGACACCGGCATCTGGACGGTCTGGTGCGGCTGGAGAGTCTGCTCAGTGAAGCAGAAGCAGTCCACTTTGGTGAAATAAAGACCGACCTTTAGCGGCGTGACGTTATAGGTCGCAGTCCCGGTGACGGGCTGATCCGAATTGTTGGTCGCTTCAAAAAAAGCCAGCGACCGCTCCCCAACCCTTACCTTAATTTCGCTTTGTATTGGCCTGAATTTCCAGGAAAGATTCTTGTCTGTGTCTGCGTTGAAGCGGACGGTCACTTCTCGATCCACCACCTGTGCAGGCGCATCCGATGCCTCCCCGGTGGTTCCACCCAACCCGGTCACCTGACAGAATATGCGATAGAGCGGAACTGAGGCCGCCACAAGCAGCCCCATCCCCACCACAATGGAGAGCAACGCCAGTGCCAGCCGCCCGTGATTTCGCGATGGCGAGGGCATGAAAGCTATTGCGCCCCCATACGAATGAGGGTAACGGCGAAAAGCAGCCCTGCCACAAGCAGCAGCACGGCCAACAACGCCACATTCTTCGATTTTTGCTGCGCGTGGCGCTCGCCGAAAGGCACGACCTAGCTCTTGTCGGCGTTACGCGCGCGAACGACCTTGAGCATGTCAAGGACAAGCAGCAGGAACACGGTAAACAGCGAACCGAGCACGAAGCTCCCGCCCATGACATACACCGCGATATCCGCGCACCCTTGCAACACTTCGAGCATGATAGAACTCCCTGTAACGATTCCTGACGCGGGCGGTATTATAACAGAACACGCGCCAATGTAAAATAACTTACGAAAACAGTCGATCCGCAATCAGCGTGGCATAGAGCAGGAACAGATACAAAAGCGAGAAGAAAAACATCTTGCGCGGCAGGATATCCCCTTCAGAGAACCGTACGCGCAGCGCGTAATAGACGAACACCGCATTCAGCAACATCGCCACCAGCAGGTAGAACAGCCCGGACATGCCGGTGAGGAAGGGCAGCAGCGTCACCGCCGCCAGCAGCAGGGTATAGCCCACCATCTGCACCTTGGTGGCACGCAACCCGGCCACCACGGGCAGCATGGGCACGCCTGCCTTGGTGTAGTCGCCGCAGCGATAGAGCGCCAGCGCCCAGAAATGCGGCGGCGTCCAGAAGAAGGTGATGGCGAACAATATCCACGGCTCCGGATCCACCTGCCCGGTCACCGCCGCCCAGCCTATGACGGGCGGGAAAGCCCCCGCCGCGCCCCCGATGACGATGTTCTGCGGCGTACGTCGCTTGAGCCACATGGTGTAAATAAATACATAGAAGAAGATTGCCCCGGCGAGGAACCCGGCCGCCATCCAGTTGACGGCCAGCCCCAGCATCACCACCGAGGCCAGCGCGAGGATGATACCAAAGCTGAGTGCCTCCTCGGGCGCTATCCTGCCCTGCGGGATGGGACGGCGCTGCGTGCGGCGCATGACGCAGTCGATGTCACGATCGTACCACATGTTGATGGCCCCCGACGCGCCGGATCCGATGGCGATGCAGAGCAGCGTGATGAATTGCAGGAACGGGTGCAGATGTCCCGGCGCCAGCCACATGCCGACCGCCCCGGTGAACACCACCAGCGACATCACGCCCGGCTTGAGCAGCGCGATATAGTCCCGCACGGAGGACGGGGAGCATGAGGGCGCAAGTACCGCGAAAGCGGTCATATGCCCTACTTGATCACCGGCGGTGTGGAATGGCTATGCCACTCAGGAGGAGAGGATTCCTTCCACTCCAGAGTGACTGCACCCTTGCCCCACGGATTATTCCCGCACTTCTTGCCATACTTGAAGGTATGCCAGACGATGAACAGAAAGAAAATCGCGCTCGCACCGGCAATGAATGCGCCAATGGACGAGATGTAGTTCCAGCCCGCAAAGGCATCCGGATAGTCCGGGATACGTCGTGGCATACCGGCCAGCCCGAGGAAATGCTGCGGGAAGAAGGTCACATTCACTCCGATGAAGGTCAGCCAGAAATGCAGTTTGCCGAGCGTTTCATTGTACTGACGCCCGGACATCTTGCCGACCCAGTAATAGAAACCGCCGTAGATCATAAACAGCGCGCCCAGCGACATGGTGTAATGGAAATGCGCCACAACGTAATAGGTATCCTGCATGGCGATGTCGACCGCGCCGTTGGCCAGCACCACGCCGGTGACGCCGCCCACAGTGAACAGAAAGATGAACCCGATCGCCCAGAGCATAGGGGTTTCAAACTCGATGGAACCGCCCCACATGGTGGCGATCCAGCTGAATATCTTGATACCCGTGGGCACGGCGATGGCCAGCGTCACCAGCGTGAAGTACGCACGGAGGTCAACGCTGAGGCCTACGGTGAACATGTGGTGCGCCCACACGACAAAGCCCAGCACGCCGATACAGCACATGGCGTAAACCATTCCCAGATAACCGAATACCGGCTTCTTGGAGAAAGTCGCCACGATCTCGCTCATAATGCCGAAGGCCGGGACGATGAGAATGTACACTTCGGGATGCCCGAAGAACCAGAACAGGTGCTGGAAGAACACCGGGTCGCCGCCGCCGGCAGGATCGAAGAAACTGGTGCCAAAGTTACGGTCGGTGAGCAGCATGGTGATAGCGCCCGCCAGCACCGGCACGGCCAGTAGCAGCAGGAACGCGGTCACCAGTATCGACCAGGCGAACAGCGGCATCTTGTGCAGCGTCATACCAGGCGCGCGCATGTTGAATATCGTCACGATGAAATTGATGGCGCCCATGATGGAAGACGCGCCCGCAAGATGCAGGCTGAAGATCGCCATGTCGACCGCCGGCCCCGCCTGAAACACACTGTTGCTGAGCGGCGGATACACCGTCCAACCCGTCCCCGCGCCGCCTCCGGTAAACGCAGAGGTAAGCAACAGCAGGAATGCAGGAACAAGCAGCCAGAAGCTAATGTTGTTCATACGGGGAAAGGCCATGTCCGGTGCTCCGATCATCAGCGGCACGAACCAGTTGCCGAATCCGCCGATCAGCGCCGGCATGATCATGAAGAAGACCATGATCAG
>JADZBT010000037.1 GCA_020851915.1 Alphaproteobacteria bacterium
CGGCATTGGTGTTGACGGTCGTGGCCGTCGGCGTGGTGGCACTTGGTTCTACCGATGCCACGCCTGCCCCGACCACGGTTGTCGCCACGCCGACCCCGCTTCCGTATGGGGTCGAGTTCCCGTTCACCCCGCTGGCGGACTGGGAGGTGATGCCAGGTCTCCCGAACGGCAACGTCTGGGAAGAAGACCTGATGCCGTATGACTGGAAACTGTCCTCGGACGGGTACATCACCAATGGCTTTGTTCGCCCTGCGGAAATGAACGAGCCAGTGACCGTTACCATGCTCGGTAACGTCCCTGCGGCTCTGTTCGATGTGGATGAGGGCACATCCCTTCACCTGAAGGGGCATTGGTGGTTCTGGTACGGCGTGGATGCGGAAAACGGTGGCTCTCCGCGTGACCACTACTATTATGTAGTGGAGGAGGTGACCATCAATGACTAGGCTTCGGCCTAGTCGCCAACTAACTTGAACGCCATCCCAATCGGGGTGGCGTTCTTGTTTGGGGGTTGCTGCACCGCTTAAAAGCTCTCCGCTTTCATCCCCATGATGGATTTTGCGCCGTTGGTGATGGTGGCGAGGATGCCGACCGATTGCGGCAGGATGCGCTGGATGTAGAAACGCGCGGTTTCAAGCTTCGCTTCGTAGAAATCTTTTTCATCCGTGCCCGCTTCGAGCTTGGCGAGAGCAAGTGCTGCCATGCGCGCCCAGAGGAAACCCACATACACCATGGCGAACATGCGCGCATATTCGGTGGCGCCGCCTGCCGCGTCGTCGGGGTTCGATACGCCTGCCGCGCCCAGCCAGAGTGAGGCTTGTTGCAGGTAGGTGATGTGCTTGCCCAGAGGCTTCACAAATTCCTTCATCGCCTCATTGTTTTTCTGCTGCTCCATGAAGGCATCCATGGGATAGAACACCTGCCGCAGGTACTTGCCCGTGCCCATCGGGATTTTTCTCCCGATGAGATCGAGTGCCTGAATGCCGTTCGTGCCTTCGTAGATCTGCGCGATGCGCGCGTCGCGCACGAACTGCTCGATGCCGTGCTCGGCGATGTAGCCGTGCCCGCCATAGACCTGCACTGCGAGGTTAGCATTCTCGAAGCCGCCGTCGGTGAGATAGGACTTCACGATGGGCGTCATCAGCTGCACGAAATCATCCGCCGCTTCGCGTTCTTTCGCGTCGGGATGTTTGTGCGAGAGATCGAGCTTCAGTGCGATCTCCATCACCAGTGCACGGCCGCCTTCGGCAAACGCCCGCATGGTGAGCAGCATACGCCGCACGTCGGGGTGCACGATGATGGGATCCGCCGGTTTCTCGGGGAATTTCGCGCCGGTGGGTGCGCGCATCTGGAGGCGCTCTTTTGCATAGGCCGCGCCGTTCTGGTAGGCCACTTCGCCCAGTCCCAGACCCTGCACGCCGACATAGATACGCGCCGCGTTCATCATGGTGAACATGGCCTTCATGCCCTTGTTCATCTCGCCCAGCAGATAGCCCGTCGCGCCATCGAGATTGATGACGCAGGTAGGCGAGGCATGAATGCCCATCTTATGCTCGATAGAACCGCAAGTGACCGCATTGCGCGCGCCCAGCGATCCGTCGTCATTCACCAGGAATTTCGGGACGAGGAACAGGCTGATGCCTTTCGTGCCCGCTGGCGCTCCCGGCAGTTTCGCCAGCACCAGATGGATGATGTTCTCGGTGACGTTCTGTTCGCCCGCCGAGATAAATATCTTCGTGCCGGTGATCTTATATGTGCCGTTCTCCGCCGGTTCCGCCTTGGTGCGGATCATGCCCAGATCCGTACCCGCATGCGGCTCGGTGAGATCCATCACGCCGCTCCACTCGCCGCTGGTCATCTTGGGCAGATAGCGCGGTTTCAGCTCGTCCGTGCCGTGCAGGAATATCGCGTTATAGGCGCCGTGCGTGAGTCCCGGCGTGAGCCCGAACGACAAGTTCGCCGAGCAGATCATCTCGGTCACCGGCATGTTGGTCCATTCCGGCATGCCCTGACCGCCGTAGGCAGGATCGCAGACGAACGACGTCCATCCGCTCTGCACGTAAGTCTCATAGGCTTCCTTGAAGCCCGTCGGCAACGTCACCGTACCGTCCTTGAAGGTGCAGCCTTCCTTGTCACCCACCTGATTGATCGGCAGCAGCACCTCCTCGCAGAAGCGCGCGCCTTCCGCCCAGATGGCGTTGACCGTTTCGGTATCGACGTCGCCGACGCCGGGCACGTCCTTATACTGCGCGACGTTCAGGAACTCGTCGGTCAGAAACTGAAAATCCCGTAAAGGGGCACGATAGATGGGCATGGTCGTTCCTCGTCCTGATTAGTTACGCAGCGGCTTGCCGGTGTTGAGCATGTGCTCGACGCGCGCGAGCGTGCCGGGATTACGCAGCAGCTTGGCGAAATGTTCGCGCTCCAAATCGAGCACATCCTGCTCGGTGAGCTCGTCGACGATGTCGGCCTTGGAACCCGAGAGCACATGGGCGAGCTCCGTGCCCACCACCACATCGTACTCGGTCGCCTTGCCTGACATCTTGAAGCCTTTGAGCGCCATGATGAGCGCCACGCGCGCCGCCGCACCCGGCAGTTTCAGCGTCGCGGGTTCCGGCGGGCGATAGCCTTTCGCGAGTTCGAGACAGAGCGCCTTTGCGTCCGGCAGCACGCGGCGGCGGTTCATCGACACGCGCGATTTGTCGTTGAGGATAAGCATCTCGCGTGCTTCGTCTGCGGATTCCGCCACCTTCGCCATGCCGATCTTCTCGAAGCTCTGTGCCACCGCAAACATCGCACCGCCGCCGATGAGTTTCTTCCTGCCCGCCGCGATGTGACGCAGCAGCATTTCCTTGCAGCCGCCCCAGCCGGGGATGAGCCCAACGCCCACCTCGACGAGGCCGATATAGGTTTCGAGATGCGCCTGTATCGCGTCGGAATGCAGCGCCACTTCGCAGCCGCCGCCCAGCACCATGCCGGAGGTCGCCGTGACCACCGGGAAGGGCGCGTATTTGAGGCCCATCATCGCGTCCTGACCCTGCTTCACGACGTCCTCGATGATCTTCCATCCCGCCA
This sequence comes from Alphaproteobacteria bacterium, assembly GCA_020851915.1. Taxonomy (GTDB): domain Bacteria; phylum Pseudomonadota; class Alphaproteobacteria; order Rickettsiales; family RI-342; genus JADZBT01. The sequence continues at coordinate 3,073 of JADZBT010000037.1, forward strand.
TGTTCGCGCTGTAGAGCAGGAAGCCGATATTCGCCCCCACCGAGAAATTATCGCCGTCATTGCCGATGACGAGGCCCTTGTAATCCTTGGCGACGATCTCGGTGCTCTTGGCGATCGCTTTCAGCGTTTCCGGATCGATAGAGTTCATCTTGGACGTGAATTCCAGACAGCAGATGCCGTCGCCGATGTCCCACAGCTTCGCGGAACCGTTCTTGTAGATGGGCTTCTGGCCATAGGTCTTCTCGCGCAGCATCCATGCGTCGGCGGGAACTTTTATCGCCGCGTAGCCCGTGCCGGAGAGATATTCGCGGCCCGTCTTGCCGTCCTGATAGAACGCGCCGTTGCCTGCCTGCTTCACCAGCGCGGGCACGGATTTGCCATCTTTCGCCAGCGCCTCGGAGAACCATGCCGGGCCGGATTGCGTTGCCGTTTTCAGCCGGTCGATGAGTTCGAAGGGGCCGTATTTCCAGTTGTAGCCGAGCTTCATCGCTTCATCGACGGACACGAGGTCGTCGGAAATTTCCGGCACGAGCGAGGCGGCGTAGGCCAGCGTCTGCGACAGCACCGCCCAGGCATATTGCCCACCCAGATCCTTATGCGTCACCAGCGCGTTAAGGCCCGCTTTCGCGGCGTCGGCGCTCTCCAGTTTTGCCTTCTGCGTGGCGCGGAAACGGCCCGATTTCAGATCGATGGTTTCCTTGCTTTTCTTGCCGTCCTCTTTGTTGATGCGGTAGAACCCGCCCTTGCCTTTGCGGCCCGTGTAGCCGTCGGCGATCATCTTCTGCACCAGCTCGGGCAGTTTATACATGACGCAGAACGGGTCGCTCTTGGGCAGCGTGTCGGAGAGCTCCTTGGCGATCAGCGGCATAAGATCGATGCCGATGAGATCGAACAGCCCGAACACGCCGGTCTTGGGAATACCCACCGGCTTGCCCATCACGGCATCGGCTTCCTCGACGGTGATGCCGAGGCGGATGGCTTCCAGCAACCCGCAGGTGAGCCAGAACACACCGATGCGGTTGGCGATAAAGCCGGGGGAATCCTTGCAATCCACCACGCCCTTGCCGAGATGGATGTCGGCGAATGCGCGGATGGTATCGACGGCATCGGCGCGGGTTTCCTTGCCCACCACCAGCTCCAGCAGGCGCATGTAGCGCGGCGGGTTGAAGAAGTGC